>VBLM01000547.1 GCA_005879095.1 Deltaproteobacteria bacterium | reverse complement strand
GAGCGGCCTGCCGCCGCGGCAGCTGCCCGAATCCGGCAGGCAGCGCTGTCCGCCCTCGGCCGCCTTGCACGAGTAGCCGGCGGCGCAGAACGCGCCGCAGAGCGAGGCGCAGAACCGCTCGCCGCTCGGCTCGGTGTGACAGCTTCCGCCGCCGCACTGCAGGTCGCTGGTGCACGGCCCGCAGCTCGACCGCGTGACCGGGATGTAGCAGTGCGACCACTGGACGTCGCACTTGAGTCCGGCCGGGCAGTCGTCGTCGATGCCGCACACTCCGCCCGCGCCCAGCGCCTGGCAGACGCTGCCGCTGGCCGAGCCCGCACAAAGAAACCCCGCTGGACAGTCCTTTGCGCCGGTACAGGCCTGCGTGCAGTAAGCGGTGCTGGAATCGAGCACCAGGCACCGGCTCGACGCGCATGACGCATCGCGTCCAGAGGCGCAATCAGCCCCCAGCGGGCCCAGCCTCGGCGAATTGCCGCTCCCGCACGCGGACAGCGCCAAAGCGCATGCCACCGCGAGGGCAGACGGATGCCGGGCCATGCCGAATGCCTACCACCGGTGCTCCCGGCGACCAACCGTCGAATGACCGACAACTTGTGGACGCTCCCGGGGGACGTGGTATCGATCGAGTTGGAGATGGGGGACCCCACTTCGCCACCGCCGCCCGGCGCGCCGCCGGACCTGTCGAAACTGCCCGACGCGAGCGTCGCGCCGCCGCCGCTCCTCGACGGGATCGTGCGCGTCAAGGTGCCGGCCGACAAGATCCTGCCGTTCCTCGCCAAGGCCGCGCTGTTCAAGACCTGTGCGAAGGAAGTGCTGGCCAAGGTCGCCCCGCTTCTGCAGGGCCTCGAATGCGCCGAGGGCAGCGAGCTGGTCACCGCGGGAAAGACGAACGACGGCATCGGCATCCTCTTCTCCGGCAAGGCGCAGGTGCTCCTGCCGGCGCACGGCGGCGAGCTCATTCCCGTCGAGGACGTGGACGCCGGCGATCATTTCGGCGAGGTCGGGGCGCTGCTGGGAAAGCCGAGCCCCTACTTCGTCATCGCCTCGCAGTCCTCGCGCGTGCTGTGGCTGCCGTCGGCCACCGTGCAGAGCCTGGTCTCCAATGTGCCGGCGATCGGCGAGGCCCTCTCGCGCCGGCTGACCGAGCGGGTGGTGACGTTCGCCGGCGTCGAGAAGGCGGCCGGGCCGGAAGTGATGACCGACATCGAGTCGCAGCTCCTCGAGACGGTCAACCCCGCGGTCGAGGCCACGCCTCTACAAGTACTGCACCCCGAGCCGGACGATTCGGGCGCGATCCATTATGCCGAGATCCGCGATTTCGACCTCTCGCCGTCGGTTTTGTCGATGGTCCCGACCAAGCTCGTGCGCAGCTTCCGGCTGCTTCCCGTAAAGCTGACCGGCAACGTGCTCACCGTCGGCATGGTCAACCCGCGCGACAACGCCGCGCTGGCCGAGCTGAAGCGGACGCTGCAGACGGTCGAGATCGCGCCGGTGGCGATCGGGCTGGAGGACTTCAACAGCGCGCTGGTCCGGCTCAAGCTCGACGATTCCGGCAAGATGCGGACCGCCACCGCCGCGAAGATCAACCCCGATTCCTTCCAGTTCGAGACCATCGCCGAGCAGGAGCGCGACTCGGCGACGGCGCGGACGGTCGGCGACGACGCGATCCGGCTGGTCAACCGCATCATCGCGGCCGGGATCGAGCGCGACGCGTCGGACATCCACATCGAGCCGACCGCGCAGAACTTCCGCGTCCGGTTCCGGACGAACGGCATGCTGCAGGACTGGAGCGAGAACATCCCCGCTTCGACGTCTTTGAAAGGCATCACCGCGCGCATCAAGGTCCTGGCGGGCCTCGACATCACCGAGCGGCGGTTGCCACAGGACGGGCGCATCGGCTTGACCGTCGGCAAGCGCGACATCGATCTGCGCGTCTCGACGCTGCCGGCGAACCGAGGCGAGAAGATCGCTTTAAGAATTTTGGAGGCCGCCGGGAGCACGCGGCAGCTGGAACAGATCTTCTTCGACACGACCGTGTTGTCGGCGACGCGCAAGGCCTTGAACCGGCCCTACGGCGGGATCGTCATCGCGGGACCGACCGGGTCGGGCAAGACTTCCACGCTGTACTCGCTTTTGAACGAACGGAAAGTCACCCGGCCGGACACCAACATCATCATGGTCGAGGACCCGATCGAGTACCGCCTCCCGGGCGTGACGCAGGTGCAGGTGAATACCGCCGCGGGACTCGGATTCGCGCAGGTGCTGCGGGCGATGCTGCGGCAGGACCCGGACGTGATCGTGCTGGGCGAGATGCGCGATCAAGAGAGCGCTTTATTGGCCCTGGAAGCCGCGATGACCGGGCATCTCCTCTTGACCTCGGTGCACGCCAACAACGCGATCGCGGCGCTGGCGCGGCTGGAGAACCTCGGCTGCGGCCGGGCGCTGATCGCGCAGTCGGTCGTGCTGGTGCTGGTGCAGCGGCTGGTGCGCAAGCTGTGCTCCGCCTGCCGCAAGCTCGACGTGCCGGCGCCGGCGCTGATGGAATCGCTGGTGGCGCGGAAGATCGTCGACAGCCGCGAGCAGGCGCTGCCGCGCGCGGTCGGCTGCGACGCCTGCGGCGGCAGCGGCTACGTCGGCCGCGCGGTGGTGGTCGAGGCGCTGCAGATCACCGACAGCGTCCGCGAAGCG
>VBLM01000544.1 GCA_005879095.1 Deltaproteobacteria bacterium | reverse complement strand
CTGCGGCCGCAGAATCCGGCGCTGCGCGAGCTGGTGCGAAGCGTCCGGCCCGAAGAACAATACGCCGCGCCATATCTGTACGACGCGCGCGAGCTGGCGAAGCTGCCGCCGCTTTCCGGCGAGGACGTGGAGACGCTCGCTGACCTCTCGGTGACCAAGGTCTTCGCCAACGGCCTCTCTTCGCGCACGCACCAGATCGTCCTGCGAGCGTTGAGCCCGCGCGGCGTCGATGCGGCCCGGGTGCAGAGCGTGCAGTACTCGCCCGACCGGCAGGTGGTGAAGATCGAGCGCGCCCGGATCTTCAGGAAGGACGGCTCGATCCTGGAGAGCAAGAGCGACGGCGAGCGCAACCTCTCCGAGCCGTGGTACGGCCTCTATTACGACGTGCGCGCGCGCATCGTCGCCTTCCCGCAGCTCGAAGCGGGCGACGTGGTCGAAGTGGTCACGCGTACCGACGACTCGGGCTCGAACTTCTTCGCCGATTATTTCGGCGACTTCGCGTATCTACAGAGTACTCAGACGCGGCGCATCTCCGACTACGTCCTTCTCGGTCCGTCCGGTCGCACGTTCTACGCCAGCGCCACGCCGCTGGCGGGTCTGGTGCACACCGAGGGCAAGTCGCCGGACGGCGGCACCTGGCAGCGCTGGACTGCGCGCGAGGTCCCGCGACTGGTCCCGGAGCCGTCGATGCCGGGCGCGTCCGAAGTGCTCGCTTACGTGCACGTCTCGACCTACAAGACGTGGGAGGACGTGGGCAAGTTCTACTGGGGCCTGATCAAGGACCAGCTGCGCGTCACCGACGAGATCCGCGCCGCCGCGCAGGAAGCCGTCAAGGGCCTCCCCGAGAGCAACGAAGAGGCCCGCATCCGCGCGGTCTACGATTTCGTCGTCTCGCGCACGCGCTACGTCGGTCTGGAATTCGGGATCAATTCGTTCAAGCCCTATCCGGTGGAGACGATCCTTTCGCGGCGCTTCGGCGACTGCAAGGACAAGGCCTCGCTGATGCACGCGATGCTCGAATCGCTCGGCATCGACTCGCGCCTGACGCTGCTGCGCATGAAGCGGCTGGGCGGCATCGACGACGTGCCCGCGTCGCTCGCGGTCTTCAACCACGCCATCCTCTACGTGCCCAAGTACAAGCTCTTCCTCGACGGCACCGCCGAATTCCACGGTTCGGGCGAATTGCCCGGAGACGACCGCGGCGCGGAAGTGCTGGTGGTCGAGCCCGACGGCGCATCGAAGTTCTTCCGCACGCCGGAAGCGTTGCCGGCCGACAACACCGACGAGACGCGCATCGCCGCCAAGCTCTCGACCGACGGCAGCGCGAAGGTCGAGGTCAAGGCCAGCGCGCGCGGATCATGGACGGCCGAGTTGCGCCGCGTCTTCGAGCCGGCCGACGAGCGCCGCGCCCGCGCCGAGGAGCACCTCGCGCGCTCGGCGTTTCCTAACGTCAAGGTGACGACCATCGACGTCAGCGATCCGCACGACATCGAGAAGCCGTTCGTCACGCAGATCGTCGCCAGCGCCACTGGATTCGCGTTCCCCGCCGGCGCGGGCCTGCGCTTCTCACCCTTCGGCGAGCGGCAGAGCTTCGTCGAGTCCTATGCACAGCTGTCCAAGCGAGCTCTACCCGAGCGGTTGCCGTCGCCGCAGAAAACGCTGATCGAATCGCAGGTCGAGCTGCCCGCCGGGTGGACGGCGACGCTTCCGGAAGGAGCGCGCGAGTCGGGTCCGCAAGGTTCGTACCAGGTGAGCTACGCGCGCGAGGGCGGCGTGGTCACCGCGCGGCTCGAGCTGACCCTGAACGGCGGCGTTCTGGCGCCGAAAGATTACGGCGCGTTCCGCGCCTTCCTCGGGCGGCTCGACGAGGCGCTGCACCGGCGCGTGGAGGCGGCGCCGGCGACGCAGACGGCATCGGCGAAGGATCTTCACTGATGCGCGCCGCGGCTGCGCTGGTCCTTGCAGCGCTGGCCGGTTGTGCGTTCGGCAGTCATCGGGACGCCGGCCCGCGCGGAAATCCCGACGACACGCTGGCCAGGCTGGATGCCGTGGAGGCCGCGGCGCGCAAGGATCCTTCGTTGCGCGCGCGCGCCGGATGGCTGCGGTACCTGATCGGGTCGGACCCGCGCGGCGCGTCGCGCACGTTCGCAGACGACAAGAGCGCGCTCGCCCTGTGCGGGCTGGCGGAGATCGCCGAGGACCGCACCGACTCGCTTCAGGCGACGAAGCTGTGGATCGCCGCGATCCAGGCCGCGCCGACGGATGCGATCGCCGAGCTCGCCGCCGTCCGACTGCTCGACATCGAGGGCGAAATGCCCGAGGTCGACGACGCGATCGCGCAGGCCGCGGCGGCGGCGAAGGTGCCGATGTCCCCGCGCGCAGCGCGACTCTTGCGCGAAGCCGCGGCGCGCATCGCCGGGCGCCGCGCGCAAGCTCAGCGCGAACCGTCCCTCGAAGTCGAAGCCTGGCGCGCGGTAGGCGCGGTGCAGCACTGGCGCATCGGCGGCCCGTTCGGCGCGCTGCGACTGTTCGATCTGCGGCGGCCGCTCGCGCTCGACGGGCGGGCGCCCGCGACAGCGGCGGTCAACGATCGCGCGCTCGATTTTCCCGACGGCGACGTCGGTCTCGAGCTCGAGCCGCAGGATGGCGACATCTTCTACGCCAAAAGCGAAATCACGCTGGAGCAGGGTGGGAACTACCTGTTCTGGGTCGAAGGCGCCGCGGCGCTCGAGGCGCGGCTCGACGGCGCGGTAGCGATCTCGCGCGTACCGTATCCGCGCGAGTCGCCCCGATCGCAGACGGCGGCCGTCCGGCTCTCGCCCGGCAGACACCAGATCCTGGTCCGCTGGAGTCGCGCCGAAGGCAGTCGCTTTCGCGTCGTGCTCGCGCGCAGCGACGGCGCGCCGTCCGATCTTTCCAGCGCCGCCCCTTCGGAATTGAGCGGCGCGCGGCTCGATGCGCCCTGCGCTCCGGGCGAAGTGTGCAGCGCGAAGCCCGCCTGGGTGGATGGCGCCGATCTGCGCGCCGCTGCGGCCTCGATGCTCGACGCCGACGCCGGCGACGCGCTCGCTGCCTGGCTCCTCGCCCGCGCGGCGATGGGCGACGATCGCACGCTCTCGCGCTTCGCCGTCGATCGCGCGATCCAGCTGACGAGCAGCGGCGCGCCGGCGCTGGCGTTGCGGGCGCAACAGTTGCTGCACGATCCGGAAATGCCGGAGCGCATCGGCCGGGGCAAGGCGCTCTCCGACCTTCAAGATTCGGTGCGCAAGGACGCGCGTCTGTTGCGCGCGCGACTCACCGCGGCGGCGCTGGAGCGTGAGTCCGAGCGCTACGACGATGCCGCGCAGGATCTCGACAAGGCCGAAGCGCTGCTGCGCGATGACAAGACGCCGGCACCAGCGCGCCTGCTCACAGCGCGCGCGCGGCTTCTCGAAGCTCGCGGCAACGGCGCCGGTGCTCGCGCGAAAGCCGAGGCGGCGTTGAAAGCCGCGCCGGGCCGGTGCGACACGTTGCAGCTGCTCGCTGATCTCTCCCGGCGCGACGGCTCGCTCGCCGATCAGAAGCGGTACGCCGAGGCGCTCGCTCCCTGTCCCGACGGCCTCGGCGTCGCGGCGCAGATGGCGCGCGATCGGGGCGAGCTGGCGAAGGCCGAGCAGCTGGCCGAGCTGGAAGCGGCGCGCAACCAGGTACCCTCAGCGGTTGCGTCGGTTCGCGCAGCGGCTGCCCTGGCTCCGCGCAGTCCCGAGCCGCTGCGGCGGCTGGCCGGCCTGCTCGAGCTGCTCGGCGAGACCAAGGGTGCGTCGGAGACCCGGCGGGCTGCGCTGCGCCTCGTTCCGGGCGATCTGCAACTGCGGCAGCAGCTGGCGCTCGACGAGGGTGCGCGGCTCTTGTCGTGGACCGAT
>VBLM01000543.1 GCA_005879095.1 Deltaproteobacteria bacterium | reverse complement strand
GTTCATCCAGCAGCTGTTTCCGCCCGGCGAAATCTACGCGACGATCTTCTCGCAGAAGATCCAGGACGCCATCGGCGAGGTCGGACCCGAGAGCGTGGGCGCGAAAAACATGCTGACGAAGATCGGCTTCCGCTACGACGAGCGGATCGATCCATTCGACGGCGGCCCGCACTACTCGTCGCCGACCGAGCTGATCGAGCCCATCCGTGGTTTCCGGCGCGCGCGGCTGTCGGGGCAACGGCTCGCTTCCGACGCGTCGACCGACGAGGTGCACGATCGCCTGATCGCAGTCGAGCGGACCCAGGGCCGCAACCGCTTCCGGGCTGTGTGGTCGCGCTGCGTCTTCCGCGACGCCGAGGTGGTGCTGCCGGAAGAGACCGTCGAAGTGCTGGAGGCGAAGGAGGGCGACCGCCTCCACACCATCCCGTTCGATTAGAGCAGCGGAAAGGCGCTCTCGGAGAGACGGCCGTCGGTGTCGGTCGGGAAGTAGATCTCCAGCCCGCGCGGCAGCTTCTCCCGCTGCAATCGCAGCCGGGCATCGAACATGCGGGCGATCAGCGTGATCCGCGGCCGATCGCTGCGGTTTTCCAGACTGGAATGGAACGTCAGGCAGTGGTGGACGCTGACGTCGCCCGGCTGCAGCTCGATGGAGACGATCTCGCCGTCGGGCATCGCGTGCGAGTCGTCGCGGACCTCGAGCGCCTTGAACGGGCGCAACTCGCCGCGCACGCCGGCGAGATGGCTGCGGTCGATCACGCGCAGGCATCCGGACTCGACCGTGCACTCGGTCAGCGCCAGCCGCACCGAGACGCATTCGGCGATGAAACCGGTGTAGGTGTGATCCTGGTGCCATTCGACCCGCGCTTCGCTCCGGGGCGGCTTGACCAGCGCGGTGTCCTGCAGGAGCTGCACGCGATCGCAGCCGAGCAGCCGCGCGATGCGCCGGCCGAGGTCCGCGTTGCGAACCTGCTCTGCCAGTAGCGGGCTCAGCGCGGAAATTCCAATGCGCTCATGGACTCGCGCCCCGGCGACACGGCTCTCGGGAAAGACTCGATCGACTTCGCTCGCCAGCACCATCGCCCGGGCCGGATCGACGACGCCGCGCAGCGCGATGTACCCGTGCTCGCGGAAGTACGCCGCCTCGTCCACGGTAGCCAGTATAATCCGCCGCCCTCCATGGACTTCATCGGCGGACAGTGGGTCGACGCGCAGGCGCCGGACGGCGTGCTGGAGAACCGGTCGCCGGCCGATCTCTCGATGGTCCTCTCGCGCCATCCGTGGGCGGCGTCGCAGGTCGAGGCTGCGGTCGCGGCCGCACAGCGAGCGGTTCCGGGATGGTCCGGTATCGAGCTGGTGCGCCGGATCGGCGCGGTCCTGAAAAAGCATGAGGAGGACCTCGCGCGAGCCATCGCGCTCGATATCGGCAAGCCGCTCTGGGAAGCGCGCACCGAGGCGCAGGCCTGCGCCGCCAAGGCCGCGATCACCGCCGACGAAGGAATGAAGCTCGTCTCCGGCTTTCCCGCTCCGGGACAGGCCGGCGCCGAGTGCCGGTTCCGGCCGCTCGGCGTGCTCGCCGTGCTCGGGCCGTTCAATTTCCCGGTGCACCTGCCGAACGGGCACATCCTGCCGGCGATCGCGTGCGGGAATAGCGTCGTTTTCAAGCCGAGCGAGATCGCGCCCCACGCCGCCGAGGTGTACGCGCGCTGTCTCGAGGAGGCGGGCGTCCCGCCGGGCGTGTTCAACCTCGTGCAGGGCGGCCCGGCGGTCGGGTCGGCATTGTCCGCGCATGGCGGCGTCGACGGCGTCCTCTTCACCGGTAGCTGGGCGGTGGGACAGGCGATCCAGAAGGCGAACCTGGGCCAGACGAAGCTGCTCGCGCTGGAGATGGGCGGGAAGAACGCCGCGATCGTGCTGGCCGATGCCGATTTCGACAAAGCCGTCTACGACGTGCTCTTTTCCGCGTTCGTCTCGGCAGGCCAGCGCTGCACCGCAGCTTCACGAGCCATCGTCGTCGGCGATGCTGGAAAATTTGCCAAGCGGATTGCGCAGCTGGCCCGGCAGCTCTCCAT
>VBLM01000542.1 GCA_005879095.1 Deltaproteobacteria bacterium | reverse complement strand
GGGATCGTCATGCTGCTGGTGGCACCGCGCGCTGCGAACGAACCGGAAAAGGAAAACGAGAAGGAGAAGGAGAACGAGCAGGACGAGGATTGGGTGCCGCCGAAACATGCGGTTCCGTACGGGCCGTTTCTGGCGCTTGCCGCGCTCGAGCAACTGCTGGCCGGCCATCGCCTCGTCGCCGCCTGGGACTTCCTCGTGCGCAGGCTCTTCGGATGAACGCCGGCCTGCGGCTGCGGCTCTTCGCCATCGTGCTGGCGGCGGCGCTGGTGGCGATCGCGCCGCTGGCGATCGCGCTCCTCCTTCAAGTACGCGACGCGCTCTATGCCCGTCGGGTGGCCGACGCCCGCACGCGTCTCGCGGCTGCAGTGCGGGCCGCCGACGAGTGCCCTGAACCGCAGTGTGTCGAACGCGTCGCTCGCGCAGCCGGCGGCACGGTGGTTTCGGCCTGCCCCCAGCGCTCCGCGCGCCGCGGCGAAGAGCTGGTGCTGTGCGAGAAGCCGATCGAGGTGCGCGAGGACCTCTCGCCGGTGCGCGAGCAGCTGGCTGCCCTCGACGCGCGCCTCCTGCTCACGCTGACTCTCTTCGTGGCGGTGCTGGTGGTGGTGGCGGTGTCGCTCCTCGAACGCGGCGTGGTGCGGCGGCTGGGTCTGATCGACGCCGCGCTGGAAGTGGTGGGCGCCGAGCAGGGCGGCCCGCAGCTCCTGCCCGAGGGCGGCGATGCGGTGGGCCGGGTCGGAGCAGCGGTGAACCGGCTGGCGCAGCGCCTGCGCGAGGAACGGGCGCGGACCCGGGCCCAGATCGAGGCGCTGGAAAGCGCGAATCGGCAGATCCGCGAAGCGCGCGAGGAGGTGGCGCGCAGCGAGCGGCTGGCGAGCGTGGGGCGGCTGGCGGCGGGCGTGGCCCACGAGGTGGGCAATCCGGTGACGGCGCTGATCGCCTACTCCGCGCTGATGCGGGAGCGGCTGCAGCAGGGGACGACCGCATCCTGCGCGACCTGCTCGAGTTGGCGCGGCCGTCCCCGGTGGAGCTGCGGCCGATCGCGTTGCAGCACGTCGTCGGACTGGCGCGCGCCGCGGTCGAACAGCAAGGTCTCACCTTCGAGATCGCGCTGCCCGCCGATCTGCCGCTGGTGCGCGGCGAGGAGCATTACGCGGTGCAGGTGCTGGTCAATCTCTTCACCAACGCGGCGCGCGCCGGGGCGAAGCGGGTGCGAATCGGCGCCCGGCAGGAAGGCGCGGCGGTGGTGGTCGAGGTCGAGGACGACGGCAAGGGCATCGCGCCGGAAGTGCTCCCGCGGCTGTTCGAGCCGTTCGTCACCACCGCCGCGCCGGGCGCCGGCACCGGCCTCGGACTCGCCCTCTGCCACGCGACGATGGAGCGCGTCGGCGGCTCGATCTCGGCGCGCAACAATCCCGATCGCGCCGGCGCGACCTTCGAGCTGCGGTTCACGGCAGCTTGATCAGCTCTTCGGTCCGGGCGTCGTACAGGAACGCCGGCCGATGGGGAAAGAGCTTGCGCAGCTCGGCGTTGCGCGGGCCCAGATCGAGGACCAGCAGCGCCTTCGCGCGCTCCGGACGAAAACGAGGCCGCGAGCGTCGCGCGCCGGCTGAAGGGCGCGATCGGCCGCGCGCATGTTGCGCAGGAAGTACAGCGCGACGGGCTGGACTTTGGCCACGTCCCGGATGCAGCCGGCGGCGAGCAGGAGAAACGCGACCTCGATCACGCCGGTCCAGACGAGGCGCTGCATCCGGGGTTGCGCCGATTGCCTGAGGCGGATCAGCCGGTCCGCGCCGGCAGCGACGCCGATCGCGAGCGGCGGCCACAATTCCTGCAGATACCAGGTGTTCTCGAAATGGAAGGTCATCTGGAGCAGGAAGAGCAGCGCCGCATATGCGAGCGGCACCGCCATGCGGCCACTCCACAGGCCGAGCAGGAGCAGCGCCAGCGCGCCGAAGCCGGGAAGGTAATCGAGGAGGGCCTTCAATCGGGCCAGGGCCATCAGCGGGACCACCGACCAGGTGTAGTGCTCGCGGGATTCGCGGAAAGCAGCCTCCATCAGCCGCAGCTGCGGAGGAAAGGCGCGCTCCGGCGGCCGGGCGTCGATCGGTCCGATGCCGAGACCGTCCCAGGGCGTGTACTGGCGCGCATAGACCGACCAGGGCGTCGTCGTCCAACTTCCCGTGGTGGCCTTGCAGAATCCGAGGAGCAAAAAGCCGCAGACGATGAACGTCCCCGCGGCGGGGGCCAGCGTCCGCCGGTTCCACGCACGCGGCATGGCGACGCCGGCGGCCCCGAGCGCGAGCCCGTCGAACGGCCGGATGAGGAGGGCCAGACCCGCCGCAGCCCCGAAGCCCGCCCCCCAGCGCGCACGGCCGGTCTGCCGTAGAAGCGCCGCGAAGGCGAGTCCCGCCGCCGCAGAGAATGTCGAAGCGGTCTGGGAAAAATACGACGCAGACGCCTGCAGATTCATTCCCGATCCGGCGAACGCCACGGCCCCGGCCATCGACGCCAGCTGGCCGAAGCCCGACACCCGCGCCGCCACGTAGATCAACGTTGTGCTCGCGCCGAGCAAGAGCAGCGGCAGGACCCAGGGGAACCGCACGAATGGCGCGAGCAGCAGCGCGTGGCCCGGGAAGTACTTGGCCATCATCCGCGGCACCACGATCAGATGCGCCGCCTCGAAGAACTCGGGCAGCGGCGGCGACGGCATGTAGAGGTGGCCCTCGGCGAAGGTCCGGGCCTGGAAGAGATAGGCCACTTCGTCGTGGACCAGCGCCATGCCGTCGCGCCGCCCGAGCAGGACCATCGCGCAGAGCGCGAATCCGAGGACGAAGAGCAGCACCCCGATCCAGACGTCGAGGCGCCGCGGCGTCACGAGATCCATTTGAGCAGGCGGATGATGCCCATCGGCGCCGCCCGCTTGTGCGCCGACACCGCCGTACGCGAGCCGATCTCTGACTGGTTGGCGCGGTAATAGTCGTAGGCGCGGAAGAGCATTTCCTCGTTGGAGAGCGTCGGCTTCCAGGCCAGCGCGCCCTTGATGCGCGAGGTGTCGAAGACGAAGTCCTCGGCGATCATCCGGTACTGGTACGGCCCCAGCGGCGAGATGCCGAGCGCGTGGGCGAGCTTCATGGCGAGGATGGCGGGCGCCTTGGGCAGGGATGCCACGCGGGCCGCGGTGCCGGCGCGCGCGATCACCGCGTCGTAGACCTCACGCGTGGTCTTGACGTCGTCGGAGCCGACGTTGAAGACTGCCCAGCCGCGGTAGTCGAGCGCGGCGATGCAGGCGGAAGCGAGGTCCTGCGCGTAGATGAACTGGTAGCGATGCGCGCCGCTTCCGACCACCCACACCTTGCGGCCTTCGGCGATGAACTCGAAGAGGATGGCGAGCAGGCCCAGCCGGCCCGCGTCCATGATCGTCGGCGTGCGCAGGATCACGCAGTCGAAGTCGCCGCGGTACTCCTCGAGGACCTTCTCGGCGGCCAGCTTCGAGCGGCCGTAGATCTCGACCGGCTCGGGCGCGTCGTCCTCGCGCACCGGCCGGCCGAAGTTCTTCGCCCACAGGCAGTTGGTGGAAGTGAAGATCAACTTCGGCACGCCCTGGCGCTTCGCCATCTCCGCCACCGCGCGGGTGCCGTCCACGTTGCAACTCCAGAGGAACTTCTCGTCGGTGACGTCGTGGGCGAGGATCGCCGCGCAGTGGAAGACGGCGTCGAGCTTCCGCTCCCGCGCCAGCGAGTCGAGCACCGCGGCATCGCGGATGTCGCCCTGGACGTGCGTCAGCCTCTCGTGCCTGGTCTGGTCGGGCTGCAGATCGACGCTCACCACGGAAGCGCCCGAATCGAGCAGGCGCTGCCGGAGGATGCCACCGAAGAAGCCCGCCCCTCCGGTGACCAGGAACGTGGGCATGGCGGGCATCCTCACCGCACGACCGCGCGAGGTGCAAGCGGATTTCCCGGCGGTTCGCGCAGCCGATAGTCGACGGCGGTGAGTCGATATCCGTGGATGTCGTACGTCTTCTCGCCCACCTCGTCGTACAGCCGCCGGATCCGCGCCTCGTCCGGCGCGTTGTCGACGAAGAAAAAGCGAATGAAGACCACGTTCGGCGGCCGCTGGCCCTCGTCGAGGTCGTCGGCGATAAAGACCCGCGGCAATACCGTGTCCTCGTGCGCCAGCGTTCGACGCCAGGTCTTGAGGTCGAGCCGTCCGACGGTGTGGTGCTCGCCCAACGCGGCGGACGCGAGCACGCGCGCCGACTGCCGGGCGTGGAGGTCGTCGAGCAGCAGATTCTCCAGCGGGTGCAGATGGAGGTGCTCGAGGTTGTAGCAGAGCTGATCGCGGCCATGGCCGCAGCACTCGTGGGTGAGGCTCGTCATGTCGAGCATCTCGTGCTCGCCGAAGCGGATGGTGCCCATCGCCGCTTTCGAGACCGGATCGACGGTGCGCAGCGCGGAGGCGAAGAACAGGACCGCCAGCACGCCGAGCGTCGTCAGGCGCGGCAGTCGCGCCGGCGAGAGCTCGCGAAGGCCCGCGAACGCGCAGACCAGCAGAAGCGGATAGGCCGCGACGTAGTAACGCAGGTTGAGAAAGGTCTGGTACCGCGTGAGCAGCAGCGTCGCGGCGAAGAGCAGCGCGTCGAAGTAGAAGAGCGCGGGCGGCTGCCCGGGACCGAGGGCCAAAGCGGCGCGCACGGCCATGCGTATCCAGCGCGGCAGCGCGAGCAGAGTCGCCAACCAGGCAAACTGCAACACGAAAATGCCGAGCAGCTGGCCGATGAAGGACTGATCGAGCAGACGAAAGGTGGTGAACGTGTCGAGCAGAGAAACGTGGCCGAAGTTGTGCCAGAGCGGGTCGACGCCGCCGCGCGATCGGAAGACCATGAAGCCGCCGAACGCTGCGAGCGGCAGCGAGAGAGGCCACGCCCGCGCGAGCCGGCGCAGTTTCTCGGGCACCGTTCCCTCGCGTCGCGCCACCAAAATTAGCGCCCACAGCCCCGTTGCCAGCGCGTAGAGCAGCACGCCCGGTTCCTTGGTGAAGACGAGCGCCAGGCCAAACAGCGCCGCTTGCCGCGGCCGCTCGCGGACGATGGCCCGGAGCGCGAGCAGGAAGAAAACCAGCACGCCGTGGTCCGGATTCAGGTCCACCGTGCCCGACACCACCACCGGAAACGCGCCGAGGCAGGCGGTGAGGAGCGCGCTCTCGATCTCGCTCTGCGGAAAGAGCGCCCGGAGCAGGTCGAAAAAGGCCCACAGCGCGGCCAGCCCCAGCGCGACGCTGGCGACGACCAAGGGCCAGTACTTGTCCGGCGCCATCCACAAGAGCGACGAGACCAGCCACGCCCAGACCGCGGTGGGGTGGCCGGCGCAGTTGTAGCTTCCCGGGAAGCTGCCGACCCGCACCGCCGTCTCGACGCAATCGGTGTACTCGCGCGCGTCGAAGATCGGCACCGTTCCGGCAAACGAGAGGCAGAGCGCCGCATAGGGCGCCATCGCGAGCGCAGGCGGCAGCCAGGCGAACCGCCTGCTCAATGGAGCACCCGGACGATCAGGGTTGTCGAAGGCATGCAAACGATTGTAGGGGATACGGGTGTCGCAGAGCAGCGCTTCGCGGCTGGGCACGATTCTGGTCGTGGGCGCCTTCCTGGCATTCTGCCTGGTCTGGTGGAACCGCTCGCTCAACCCCACCATCGCCGGCGATCTGTTCCACGCCATGGCGTACCGGCACGGCTTGCTTCCCTACCGCGACTTCTACTTTGCCGTCCCGCCGGGCATGTTCCTGCTCGGCGTCGGCATCCCGGCAGTCTTCGGCGACCACCTGATCGCGTTCTGGGCCGTCGGACTGACGCTTCGCGCGCTCGCCGTCGCCGTCCTTTACCGCTGGCTGCGGCGCGAGTTTCACTTCGCCGTCGCGGGATGCGCGGTGTTGACCGGGGCGATCGTTTCGTGTGGCGACATCACCGATTCGCCGTACTTCTACCATCACATCGCGCTGGCGTTCGCGACCCTGGGAGCGGCCGCGTTGGCGGCGGCGCTCGAGTCCCGCAAGACGCGCCGCGCGCTGGCCTGGGCTTTCGCCGCCGGCATCCTGCTCGGGCTGAACGCGCTGATCAAGCAGACGACCGGAATCTTCATCACCGCAGCGGTGGCGGGCTGGGCCGCTGTCTGTCTCTGGCGGTCCGGTGAGAGGAGCGCCCTCTTGCGCCTTACGGGCGCCGGCGCCGCGGGATTCGTGCTGCCCTGGTCGATGACGCTCGTCTGGCTCCTGCGCGCCGGCGTGATCGGCACTTTTTTCGACAGCGTCTTCATCGGCGGTATCCGGGCGAAGGGAACTCCACTCGCCACGCTCCTCCGGCCGATTATCGTCACCGCGTCGCACGCCGACCTTCGCGAGCCCGCGCTGCTGGCGCTCGCCATCCTCGGGGCGGCGCTGCTTCTGCGTTGGCGTGCCGCCGGCGCCATCGCACGGGCGGCGCCGTTCATCGCGCTCGCGATTCTCGCCTGCGCCGCGTTTGCGACGCTGTTCGGGCTGCTCGGTCCGGAGAGCCGTCTGCTCGGCCTCGCTGCCTGCTACCTGGCGCTGATCGGCAATCTCGCGGTCGCCCTCCGCTGCCTCTGGCGGACGCCTTCGCGGCGCACGGTCCAGATCGGCCTGCTCGCCTCGCTCGGCTTTGGCTCGGCATACTCGATGTCGATCTCGTGGCCGGCGTTCGAAGTGATGGTCTTTCCCGGCCTGCCTCTTTTGATCGCGCTGGCGTTTTCCGCTTCGGGCAGCGCCCGCCACCTCGCGCGCCAGGCGGTTTTTGCGGGGTGCGTCGCGGCGGTCATCGCGATCAGCGCGCACAAGGCGGTACATCCCGGTGGATTCGGCGTCTGGGAGGAACCGCCGATCGCCACCTCGGATACGCCGCCGGCCTTGCCGCAGCTCGCCGGATTCGTCCTCAACCGCGGCACCGCGCGCTTCTACGACGTCACCACCTCGTTGATCCGCGAGCACTCGCGGGGGGACGAGCGCATTTTCACGTACCCGGTCATGCCGGTGTTCTACGCGCTCGCCGACCGGCTGCCGGTCACGTTCGCCCTCTCTCATCTGCTCGACGTCTGTCCGGATCCGATCGCGGCCGCAGATGGCGCCCGGCTGCTGGACTCTCCCCCGGCGGTGATGGTCGTCCAGCGCCTGCCGGAACAGTTCTATCTGAATTCGGAAGCGCTCTTCCGCGCCGGCCACCGGAGCGGGCAGAGGGAGATCCAGCGGGCACTGGCGGTGCTTGGGCCGCGCTATCGGTTGGTCGGAACCGCAACGTCCCCCGGCAACGGCGTACCGATCGACATCTGGGCCCTCAAACGCTGACCTACTTGCGAAACACGACGTAGGAACCGAACGTCGGCGTCGGCGCGCCCGCGAGGGAATCGGTGGATTCGTATTCCGTCTGGATCGCGCTGTCGATCTGAAAGTACTCCTCCGGCGCTCCGATCACGGCGAGGTCGCGGTAGACGGCAGACGGCCGGCGCGTGCGCAGATCGGTGAGCAGCGAGCAGGGCGGCAGCGAGACAGGCGAGCGCGGATACCGCTGGCGGTATGCATCGACCGCGGCGCAGAGCCTGCCCGGCGAATCGACCATGAGACTCGCGCCCCAGTAGCTGGCATCGTCTGCCGTGATCGGATGATACGGATAGGGAAGGAGGACCGTGGCGCCCGGAGGCAGAGTGTCGAGAAGAATCCTGCGGCTGGTCGTCAGGGCGGCTGCGCTGAACATCGATCCCGAGCCGAAACCGACCAGAGTTGCGGTGGTTGCGAGCATTCCCGAAATGGCGATGGCTTCCAGCCGCCGCGACGGGTCGTGCGCTGGGCGCGGTCGCGACTCGAGCCAGGCCACGAAAAGCGTCGTCCAGAGCAGCGCCGGCGCGAAGGCCTGGGAATAGGCATGGGCGCCCGACGAGAGGAGGCACACCCCCCAGGCAAGGGCCCCGTTCAGACCCCAGGCGAGGAGCTGCCTGCGTGGTATGGCGGCGTTTCCCAGGCCGATCGCGCCAAACAGGACCGGGATCAGGATGCACGCGCCGAGGTAGCGCATGTCGATCTGGGCGGGGAGGCCGATCCCTTGCAGGAAGGCGGAGAAGCGCAGGTCGAAGATCAGGTCCTGCAAGGGAACCAGCCAGAAAATGATCGCGCCGCCGGCCACCGCGGTGCCCGCGATCAGGGCGCAGGCGCGGGTGAGGATGGTCTGCAGGGGCGCGCCCTCGTCCATTTCGACGAGAAGGAACACGGGCGCCAGGAGGACGAAACGCGGGCTCGCGAAGATCGTGCCGCCAAAGAGCACGCCCCCCGCGAAAGCCGCGGCGAGCCGGCCGTTTCTCCGGCTCCAGATCAACAGCGAACCGGCGAGCAGGCCGAACGCCAGGGTTTCGGGCCGCACCACGACGAGATCCTGGGCAAAGACCGCCACGGCCGCAAAGGACGCCAGAGCCATGTCGCCGCGCGCCGCGTCTCGCGACCAGACTCGGACGAGCGAGAGCAACGCGCCGCACCACAGGGCGGCACAGGCGAGCACCAGGAGTCGCGCCCAGTAGAGTGACTCGGGTCCTTTCATCCCCGCGCGAAAACCGAGGCCGAGGACGTACCAAAGCAGCGGCAGGTGATGCTCGAAGAAGCCGTGGAGCGGCGACAGCCCCCGTACCGCCATCAGCCACGCGGCGTGCAGGTGCTCGGCCTCGTCGTTGATGCCCGCGCCCAGAAGCCCGGGCTGGACGAAGAGGAAGGCCGTGAGGGAAAGCGCCAGCGCGAGCGTCAGCAGACGGCGATAGCGCGGGCCGCCCATCGATCGTTCAGGATCCTACGCGCGCCGGAACGTCGCGCATGCCGCTGGCCCCGCCGCGCTCGCCGCTCTCGTGGTACTCGGCGTCCTGGTTGACGTTCCAGAGGTCGTAGACCGGCCGCCCGGCGACGATGTTCTTCACGCAGAGCATCGCGGTCATCATCGCATGGTCCTGGTTGTTGTATTTGTGCATGCCGTTGCGGCCAACCAGGTGCAGCGTCGGAAAGCGCTCTTCCATCTCGCGCCGGACGATCTCGACGTTCCTCGCGTAGTTGTCGTCGTACACCGGATATGCCTTCGGCTGGCGCACCACGCAGCCATCGACGACGTCCGCCGCCGAGGCCAGACCGATCTGCTCGATCTCCCTCTTTCCAAGCGCGATCAGGTCCTCGTCCTTCGCGGTCCAGAGGCCGTCGCCTTCGAAGCAGAAGTACTCGAGGCCGTAACAGCACATCGAAGGGTCGGGCACCATCTCCGGCGACCACGACTTGAAGTTCTGGATGCGGCCGACCGAGACGGCGGGATCGTGGATGTAGATCCAGTTGTCGTCGAAGACGTTGCGTTCCTTCAGGATCAACACCACCGTGACGAAGTCGCGGTACTTGAGCCGGCCGGCAGCTTCCAGGGCCGCTGGCGGCAGCGCCGGCGAAAGGCCGCGCGCCAGATCGCGCATCGGCGCCGAGGAAATGACGTGGTCGGCGACGGTAGTGTGCCTCACGCCCGCCGCATCCACGTGCGTCAGCGTCCACTGCCGCGACGCATCGTCGTAGACAC
The DNA here is from genome assembly GCA_005879095.1 of Deltaproteobacteria bacterium. GTDB lineage: Bacteria > Myxococcota > Myxococcia > Myxococcales > 40CM-4-68-19 > 40CM-4-68-19. The sequence continues at coordinate 1,462 of VBLM01000542.1, read as the reverse complement.
AGCCCACCACTCTCTCGCCCATGCGCACGGTATTGCCCATCTCGCGCACGCGCGCCGCGCACGCTTCCCACATCATGCCGGGGCCCTTGCGCGGGTAGCGGAAGGAATCGATCAGCGTCTTGATCACCTTTTCCCGCGACTTCCTCTGCGGGACCAGCGCGTGCCAGACCGCGGAGAGGAGCGAGAGGCCCTTGATCCGCTGGGCGGCCCAGTCGGCGGAGATCTCCCGGCACGGCATTCCCCACACTTTCTCCGTGTAGGTCTTGAAGAAGATGCCGTAGAGGCGCTTGCCGAACTGGTTCGAGACCCAGTCTTCGACGTTCTTCGGGTTCCGCACCGGGAAGAGCCGCGCCTTGAGGTACGAGAGCACGCACAGGATCGACTCGAGGATGCCGAGCTTGAGCAGCGCCTCCACCGCTTTCAGGGGATAGGCGAAGAACTTGCCTCTATAGAAGATGCGCGACGACCGCGGCCGCTCGAGCAGGTCCTTCGGCAACAGCTCGGTCCAGAGGTCCTCTACCTCTTTCGACTTCGAGAAGAAGCGGTGTCCGCCGATGTCGAAGTGGTAGCCCTTGTAGCTGGCGGTGCGGGCGATGCCACCGACCAGCTTCGGGTCGGCCTCGATGACGGTGACGGCGATGCGCTCCTTCGAAAGGAGGTAGGCGGCGGTCAGGCCTGCGGGACCGGCCCCGATGACGGCGACTTTTGGCGGCTTCATTCCTGCCGCATCCTCTCCCGGCGCTCCCGCAAATGGCAACGAGAGAATCGGGCGGGCGCCTGCAGGGCAGGTATAGTTGGTGGTCCATGGGCCTGCGCCGGGTGCTGATCGCGGACGACGAGGAGTCGGTCCGGCACGTCCTGACCGTGCTGCTCCAGGAGCGCGGTTACGAGGTGCGTGCAGTGGCGGACGGGGAGGAGGCCCTGCGCGAATTGTCTACCCGCGACTACGACGCGCTGGTGACCGACGTGAAGATGCCGAAGATGAACGGTCTCGACCTGGTCCGTGCCGCGCAGGGCGCGTCGCCGGAGACGACCGTCATCGTGATGAGCGCCTACGGCTCGCACGACCTGGCCATCGAAGCGATGAAGGCCGGCGCCTACGACTACCTCGGCAAGCCCTTCCGCCCCGACGAAGTGCTGCTGGTCCTGCGCAAGGCCGAAGAGCGCGAGCGGCTGCGCATCGACAACCGCCGGCTGCGGCGCGAGATCGCTCGCGGCGCGCCGCAGCTGATCGCGGAAGGGCCGGCGATGAAAGAGGTTTTACGCGTGGTGCAGAAGGTGGCGCCGACTTCGACGACGGTGCTGATCGAGGGCGAGAGCGGCACCGGCAAGGAAGTCGTCGCGCGCGCGCTGCACGACCTGTCGCCGCGGGCCGATCGGCCGTTCGTGGCGGTCAACTGCGGCGCTATTCCCGAGCAGCTGATCGAGAGCGAGCTGTTCGGCCACGCCAAGGGGGCCTTCA
>VBLM01000546.1 GCA_005879095.1 Deltaproteobacteria bacterium | reverse complement strand
CCCGCAGTATTCGAGAAGATGATGCGGGACGAGGATCCGGCACGCTCGAAGAAAGTGACCGACGCGATGCTGAAGATGGTCAAGTTCGACATCGCGGAGCTCGAGAAAGCTTATCGATCCTAGCGCGGTCTTGCGGGGCGCCTTCCGGCAGAGATTACGCGCCGGGTGCGAACGAGATCGCGACCAGCAGCTCCATGTCGGACGGAAGCTGGATCTGGTCGAACTTCCAGGTCATGGCCTTCTTGCGCACGCAGGAAGCGACGGCCGCGGGCGGAGCATCACCGGTGATGTCGACGGACCGCATCACCCCGGTTCGCGCCACGTGCAACCGCAGCGGAAGGCGGGTAAAAGCGCCAGCCGCGCAGTCGCGCAAGGTCGAAGCACGCTCGCGGACGGCGGCGAGCAACGCGTCGCGCGCGGGCGTGTAGGTCTTCGGAACCGGCGGACGTGTCGGAGGCGGCACGGCCCGCGTTTGCTTCTCGGGCAACGAAGCCGTCGCCGGCGGCCGGGGACCCTGGACGGGCGCCGCCGTCTCCGGCTCGGGCCGGAAGAGGAAGAACGCAAGCGCCGCCAGCGCCACCGCGGCGAACAACCAGCGCAGTCGGCGCGGTCGCTTGCGCGGCGGCGATCTCCGCACGCGGCGCGTCAGCGGTGGGCGAGATACGCGTACCATTTGGTGGCCATATCCGCGAACGCGCTCGGGCCGGGGGCGCCCAGCGCATCGCAGAGATCGATTCCGGTTGCGAGACCGACCTGCATTCCGACCAGCATCTGCGCCCACGGTCCGAAGAACTTCACGGCCGACGGCTCGAGCGAGTCCAGCGCGCCCGGCGGGAACCCGGTGACGCCGAGGCAGCGCGCGCGCAGCTGGTCGAGCGATTCGGTCTCGTTGGTGGTGGCGAAAGCGAAGCGGGTGGCGTACCGGTCGAGGGGACCGCCGGCGAAGCGCGCCCACCCTGCCGGGGTTGCGCCGAAGCTGCTCGCCTCCGGACACGACGCCAGCGGCACCGGACGCGGACCGGTGTCGACGAGCACCACGAGCAGCGCGCCGGGTCGAATGTAGAACGGCCAGACACCCGTCGCCTGCACGTTGCTGATCCGGGATCCGATGCCGGCCAGCGCCGCGGTGCTGCAGCCCTGGGGCACGGCGGCGGCCAGCGAAGACGCAAAGCGAAGGGCGTCTGCCAGCGTCGAGTCGGGATTCTGGTTGAGCCGCGTGGCCCAGACGATCCCGCCCGTATAGAGGTCGCCCACTGCCACCGAGGTGACCATGAAGCCCGCGCCGTTCACCGCGTCCACCCAATGCGTAACCATCGTCGCGAGCTCGCCGGCGATGTTCGCGGTGCCGTGATCGATGCGCGCCAGGACGAGGATGCCGGTGCCCTGGTCGCCGTCCTTGCCGTCTCCGGAGACGTGGGGCCCGGCATCGCCGCCGCCGTCAGGACCCCACCCGAGACCACCGTCGAGGTCGGGGCCACCTCCGCCCCCGCCGCCACCGCCACCGCCCCCGCCGCCGCCGCCACCACCGCCCGTGTGGATGATGTTCGTCCCGGCATCGGGCAACTGGGGCGGCAGCGTCATGCACGCGCTGCACAAGACCGTCACAGCCAGCAGCGGGCGTCTCATGGCGTCTGTACCACCCGCGGACGCCAGGCGCGCACGTCCGCCGGTTTGAGGCCGCGCTTCACCGTTTCCTCGCGCACGTGCTTCAAGAGCTCGCGGCGCGCGGCGATGAAATCCTCGTGCGAGACGGCCGGCCGCAGCGCCAGCTCCTCCTCGGCCTCGCGCCGCAGACGGGGAGGGCAGGCCGAGAGAAGGTCGGCGCGGATCCCGTCCTCAGCCCCGCTGAGGTACGTGACCAGCCGCGCCGGTCCGACGGCCAGAACCGAGGCGCCGAGCAGATCGGGCGGCGCGTGTGCCAGCGCCGACTCGGTGATCAGCCCGGAGAACGCGCGCGGATCACCTTCACGCCGCAGCTGCTCGACCAGCGCGTCCTGCTCCTCGCGGGAGAGCGAATCGAGCAGATCGGCGAGCGCTCGATCGAGCTCGGCAGGGCCCGCGTGCAGGTCGGTGAGACGCGCGCGCAGCTCGTCGGCGGCCGCGAGCGCATACTGCGCGCTGACGTCCGGCTTGCGCACCCAGGCGAGCGCGATCTGTTGCCGCTGCACCGGCGACATCTCGCGCAGCGCGGCGGCCCGCAGCGCGGCCGGCGCGAGCCGCAGGGCGACTTCCTGCGCGCCTGCACTGATGCCCTTGAATGCCGCGATGAACGCATCTTCGCGAACTCCCTCGAGGAACGCGAAGGTGCTCGCGTCGCCCCCGCGCAACAGCCGCGACGCCAGCGTCCGGCCTTCGAGCTCCTGCAGCGCCGCAGCCCGCGAGGCGGGGTCCGCGACCCGGGTCACTTCGACCGCGACCGCCGCCAGAGGCCGCGCGAGCGTTCCGTCGCCGCGGAGATCGTCGAGGAGAAAATCGCCCAGCTCGCGCACCCAGCGCGCGACCAGCGTGTGCTCGCCGCGGCCCAACGCTTCCCGCACCACCGCGTTGCGCAGCACCCGATCGTCGGCGAGCTGCTTCTCGAGCTTGCGCAGTCGCACCGCCGGGAAGGCCTCGCGGAACGGCTCCGCCTGCGGGGACGCGGTCATTTGAGCGTTCTCCAGCGGCAACGTTTCGAAGAGCGGGTCCACCTGCTGCCGCCGCGCCACGAGGTAGACGAGCAGGCCGAGGATGAGCACGACCGCGCCGAGCAGCGCGATCACCGTCAGCAGGGGCGCCTGTTCGATCAGCTTGTCCTGCAGGCGCGGAACGGGCGTCGCCGCGGCGATCTTCGGCGCATCCGGTTCCGGCGGGCGCTGCGGCGCCTGCGCTGCCAGCGGCGGTGGCTCGCGCGCTTCCAGATACGGCGGGTTCTTCACCGGAAAGCTCACCTGCTCGAGCGCGACTTCGACCGGAGCGCCGGCAGTCTTCAGGCGATTGGCAATCAGCGACTTGAGGCGGGTGCGGAACTGCATCGGCAGCCGCTGGTCGACGACGATGTTCGCGTTCAGCGCGCGGACCACCGGGATCGTGCGCGCGCCGGGCGCGTCGAATCCCGGCGACGGATCGCCCGCGATCTGCTCCTCGTCCATCTGCGCCCGCACCGAGAGCAGGACGCACTGCTCGGGACAGAGCGTGCGCAGCAGATCGACCACGTCCGCGCGGGCGCGATCCTCCGCTTCGCGCTGTATCTTTTCGCCTGCCAGCGGCGCCGCCGCCACGAGAAACGCGATGACGATGTGCATCGTTCACTCCACCCGGATGACGACCCGGCGATTGGCGGTGCGCTGCTGCTCGAGGGAGCCCGGCGCCGAAAGCGGCCGCGTGTCGGCCAGGGCGCGCGCATTCATCCGGTCGCGCGCGACGCCCTGCGCCTGCAGCGCGCCGAGCACGTTGATGGCTCGCTGCGAAGAGAGCTCCCAGTTCGAGTGGAACTCCCTGGTGCTGATCGGGACGTCGTCGGTGTGGCCCTCGATCGTCACCGGCCGGCCCGGCAGCTCGCGCAAGAGACGGGCGATCTCCGCGATCGCCGGCTGCGCCTGCGCCCGCAGCGCCGCCGAGCCGGAGTCGAAGAGCAGCGCGTCCTTGAATTCGATCCCCAGGCCTTCCGCGTCGTCGCGGGTGAGCACGCGATCCTTCAGCTCCGGCGAGCGCGCCACCATCTGGTCGACCTTGTCGCGCAGCTCCTCGAGCGGAGCGGCGCGCTGCGAGCCGGAGAGCGCGGCGGCGATGCGCTCGAAGCTGGCCCGCCGCAGGGGCACCGAGGCCACGATCAGCACGAAGAAACCGACCAGCAGCGTCAGCATGTCGGCGTAGCTGATCAGCCACAGCTCGTCCTGCTTCTGCTCGTCCGACAGGGGATCGGCTTCGTCGATCATCGCTTCACTCCATCGCCAGCCGGGGCGCCGCCGCCGCGGCCGCGCCGTCTTCGCCGAAGAGCGTGCGCACGTCGGCGAGCGGCTTCCCTTCGCCGACCAGCACCAGCGCCCGCGCGAGCAGGCGCGATTCCTCCTGGATCACCACCGCGCGCACGTGCACGAGACGCGCGAGCGGCTGGTAGAAGCCGTTCGCCAGGACGAGCCCGTACAGCGTGCAGAGCAGGGCGAGCGCCATCGCGGGCCCGAGCTGCTCGAAGTTGCGCAGGTCCTTCAAGAGGGCGATCAGTCCGAGCGTGGTTCCGACCAGTCCGGTCGCCGGCGCCACCCGCGCGAGTCCCGTCAAGACGTCCTCGGTGCGCTTGAGCGCCGACACCTGCGCGAACGCAGCCGCCGCCGCCGTCCGCTCCAGCTCGTCCGGCGCGTACTGCTTGACCACCAGCGGCGCCAGCCTGCGCAACAGCGCGTGTCCGGAAGCGTCGGCTGCGGCCAGCGCCTCGGCCGGCTTGCCGCGGCGGAGATCGGCGGCAAACCGCCCGAGCTCGTCGACCAGCTCGGCCCGCGATCGCGCGGCCGAGAAGCGGATGCACCGCGCGATCTCGCGCCCGACCTCGACCAGCTCCTCGAGCTTGCTCGACACCAGCGCGATGAAGAGCGGCCCGACGCCGATCAGAAGCAGCGCCGGCTTGTAGAGGAAGCCGCCGAATCCGCCGTCGGCGCGCTGCAGCGTCACGGTGGCGAAGAGCACCGCGGCAAACCCCAGGATTCCCACCACGGCGTGCATCACTCCTCCTTGAGGCTGCCCAGCGCCTCGGCGACTTCCGCGTTCGACGGGTCGAGCTCCAGCGCCTTCTTCCAGGCCTCGCGCGCGTGCTGCGTCTTGCCGAGACGGTGATAGAGCGAGCCCTTCATCGCCTCGATGCGCGCGTCTTTCGGGTACTCGTGCTCCAGGTCGACCAGCTCGATCAGCGCCAGCTCGTACCGGTGGGCGGAGTACATCTCGGCGATCTTCGCCAGCCCGGTGAGATAGCTCTTCGACGGCGTCTGTTTCGGTTCCTTGCCGAGAAGCTCCTGATCGGCCAGCGTCGGCTGCTCCACGGGCGGGCCGAGCGGGATCCGCACTTCGTAGCCGCCGCTCTGCTCGGGCATCTCGACTTCCCAGACACGCCCGTGCTCGACGAGTCGGAGCACGTAGCGCTGCGACGGCGGCGTAACCGAGGGCGGCGGCGGCGCGACCGGTGGAGGCTTCGCGGCGGCCGGGGCCGCGGGCGCGGCGGACCTGGCGGCAGTCGCGGGAACCGCTCGCACCGACGCGTCCGAGAAAGGATCGGCCGCGGCGAACGGGTCGGTCGCCTCGAGCGGATCGAGCCGCGATGGAGTGGAGATCGGTGCCGCCGCTGCCAGCGAGGGGCCGGTGTTGATCTTGCGCATCCCCTCCGGGATCACCAGCCGCTTCGACTCCGAAACGCAGGCCAACGCGGCGAGCAACACGATCGGTCTCAGTTCCATTGGAAGCCAACTCCCGCGTCCGGCGACAATCCGCCGTAGCTCTGGGTACTGTTGGGGAGGGTGATCGGCACCATGTAGCGGACCGCCAGATGCAGCGCGATGCGGTCGCCGACCAACCAGCGGATGGTCGCGCCGAAGATCGGCGCCGCCGCGCTGGGGGTAAGCATCACGCCGGCGTCGAGGCCGAGCCACGGTTTCGGGCCGAACAGGCTCTCGGGGCCGACCCGCGCCTGCGCCAGGGCGCCGACGATTCCGCCCGCGACCGACAGCGGCGCGCCCGGGAAGTTGAAGAAGCCCGCGGCACCGAGCCCGGCCTGGAACTCGCGGTCGTCGCCGAATTGCTCGACCAGGTTGAAGCGAACCGTCGCCCCCCAGAGGTCGTTCTTGCCGCCGAGAAATCCCATTGCGCCCATCTCCAGCCCTGCACCCCAGCGCGGCCGCTGGTTGAGCCTGTCCTCCAGCTCTTTCAATCGCGCCTCGCGCGACTGGGCCCGGTCCGCGCCGCGGTAGAGCAGGCCCTGCGACGCGTCCATGCGGTAGGTCTCGGCAAACGCGATCGACGAGTCCTCCGCGCGCACCATCTCGACGTCCATGCCCATTCCAGGCGCGGGGCGCTCGCGCACGTCCAGCGCCACGTCGAGAAAGCTGCGCGCGCCGTACTTGCGCGCGATCGACTGCGCCTCTTCTCGCGTGGTGATGCCGCGGGTCACGACCCACTCGGCGCCGTCGACGCGGCTGCGGGTCGAGTTGCACTCGACGCAGCGGACCAACGCGACGTTGGCCGAGCGGAAGACGGCGGCCGCGAGCCTCGCCTCGACCACCGCCGCGTAAGCCGGGTTGACATTGACGGAGACGCGCACCCGACGGAGCAGGATCGGTCCGACCTGACCCGCGCCGAGCCGGGCCACGTCGGCGGCGAACTCGTCGAGCATCTCGTCGAGGACGTCGTCGGCAGGCACCTCGCTGCCGGACCCGACCAGGTGTCCTTCGACGGCCTTGAGGTTCGACGGGACGCGCTTGCGGGCGTGGATCGACGCCGCGGCCGGGATCTCGCCCTGCGGCGCGGGGGTCGCCTGCGCGAGCAGCAACATCGCGAACAGCGCCGTCATGGCGGGCCTCCGGTGTCGAACCAGCTGCGCAGCGAGCCGTCCGCCGCGGGAATGGCGAGCAGCGAGCGCGGTTCGGGGAGCTGGATCTCGATCGGCGGCGCGGGCGGCGCCACTGCCGCGAGCGGCACGTCCAGCTCTCCGAGCGCGACCGGCTGCTCGCCCTGATCGACGGCGGCGC
>VBLM01000545.1 GCA_005879095.1 Deltaproteobacteria bacterium | reverse complement strand
CCGTCGCCGGAAAGGACCACGTCGAGCCGGGTGACCAGTGCGAGAGCGAGCAGGGCTGCATGCACGGCTGCTCACGGTCGCATGGAAATACGGGGACACCCTACGCAATTCGGCGAGGGTGTCCCCGAAGGGTGTCCCCGAAGGGTGTCCCCAACTACTCGTTTCCGGTCTGCGAGCCCTGCGTCTGATCGAGCGACCCGCGCTCGTTACCGGCCTGGTTCAGGTTCGGATCGCGGATCAGCTTCTCGCGCGCCTTTTCTGTCCGCGTGCGGTGCGGCCGACCGACTTCGTTCAGGTCCGTCGCTTTCGGCATCTCCGGCGCGCCGCTCGGGACGCTGCCGACCGGCCCGGCGCCCGGCTGCTCGACTGGTGTCGTCGGTGTTTTTATGTTCGCCATGCCCGCAACGTACACATTCAGCGGACGTCGCGCCCCTCGCCGAAATCGAGAATCCAGAATGTTTCGGAGCCAATCCGCTGGGCCTCGTCCTGCTCCTCGTCGGCTAGCTGGAAGGTACCGAAGTGAATCCCGACCGCGGCCGGCGCGCCGAGGTCGGCCTGCGCCTGCGCGGCCTGCGAGGGCGACATGTGCACCGGCGCCATGAACCACTCCGGCTTGTACGCGCCGATCGGCAGCACCGCGAGCCGCATCGGTCCCAGCCGCCGGCGAATCTCGGCGAAATGCGGCGAATACCCGGTGTCGCCCGCGAAATAGACGCTCCCCGACGGGCCGCGCACGACGTATCCGAGAAAGAGCGTCCCATTCCGATCGCACAAGCCACGCCCCGAAAAGTGCTGCGCCGGCACGCCGATGATGGTGGCGAACCCGTAGCGGGCCTCCTGCCACCAGTCGAGATCGTAGACGTGATGCAGCCCGCGCGAACGCAGGAAGGCGGCGTTTCCCAAGCCGGCGTAAATCCGCGCGCGTGGAAACGTCCGCTCCAGCCGCCGCAAGGTCGGCACGTCCATGTGGTCGTAGTGGTCGTGCGACAAAAGAACGGCGTCGATGACCGGAAGGTCCTCGAACCGGATCCCCGGCGGCCGCACGCGCTTCGGGCCGACAGTCGATAAAGGACTGCACCGTTCGGACCAGATCGGATCGGTAAGGATGTTCATCCCGTCGACCTGCAAGAGCACGGTGGCGTGGTTGACGAACGTCACCCGCAGCGCCCCGAGCGGCACGCGCGCCGGCGGCGGCGGTCCGGGATCGGCTTGAATCTCCTGCCATCCCGGCCGCTTACGCTCGGTCTGCCAGCGGGCAAAATCGCGCACGCCCCGCTCTTCGCGCAGCGGCGGCCAGAAGCGCGAGCCATCGAAATGATCGGACGGCGGCCCCTGCCAGGTCGGCCCCGAAAACGCGCAGCATCCCGTCACGAACAGGCAGGCCAACGCCGCGCGCATCGGATGGTTATGCCCCGCGGCAAGTGACCGATGCAAACGCTGTAGGCGCGTGTGCTACCTGCGACCCTGCCCTCCAGAAGCAGGAGACCCCCCGATGTCCCGTACCGCAGCAATCATCGCGCTCGCACTCGCCGCCTGCGCACCGGCGCTGACGTTCAACCAGAGCTTTCTCGTGCCCGAGGACCTGAAGGTGGCTCCCAACGGGTACGCCAGCCTCAAGTCGACGGGTGAGAGCTTCGATCTCGGCCCGATCCGCGCGCAGGAGACGAAGACCGACCGCATCTCGGTCCTCAAGATCCACGGCACGTACCTCCTCGTCGGCGATGGCTACAAGCACGCCTGGGAGCTGTGGTCGGGCGGCAAGGACCAGATGCACTACAAGCCGCTCAAGCTCGAGCCCGGCGCGGCGGGATTCTCGCAGGCCGCGCTGGAAACGAGCGGCAACTGCGCGCTGCTCAAGTGGCAGAAGGGCGCCTCGCCCGCGCAGGCCTACGTGAACGCAGACGGAGACGTCAATGACAAGACTTGCCCTTAACCTCCTGATCGCAGCAGCCAACGTCGTGAAGCCCGCGCCGGCGGCCCCGCCGAACGAGGTCGAATCGATCGTCAAGGCCGCGGCACAACTGGAGAAATCCGACGGCTGCGAAGCCGCTTACGCGAAGTACCAGGAGGCGGGCAGCAAGCTCGTCACGATGAAGGATCGGGCGCGCCGAACGAAAAGCAGCGCGAGCTGTTCACCACCGCCAGGGAGGCCACCGAGGCCGAGCCGCACCGCGCCGGCCGCATCCTCAAGCAGCTTCTCGTGGGCCGCAGCACCGACCGTTGCGTCTTCTGGAGCGACGCCCGTTCGCTGCTGCGTACGCTGCCCGGTCAGGCCGAAGCGCTCGATCAGGACCAGGCCGACCCGTGCGCCATCAGCCCCGAGCTGCAGAAGGCCATCGCCGACTCGCGCGAGGCGGTGCGCAAGGAGCGCAGCGTAGTCGCCGACCTGAACTACGACCGCGCCAAGCTGCCGGCGAAAGTCGGCGAGCTGGCCGACGTCTACCGCGCGATGGATCAGACCCGCATGCTGCTGCTCGACCTGCGCGAGAGCTTCATGGAGTGCGACAGCATCGAGAAGAACCTGACCGCCGACTCGACAACTCTAAAAGACTCGATCGGTCTCGCGCAGGACATGGTCCTCGGGACCTACAAGGACCAGCTGGCGGCGATGGGCCGCAAGGTCCGCAACGCGCAGGCCCAGCTGGCGCAGAAGGACGATCTGCTCACCACGCAGATCGGCGAGCAGGAGAAGCTGAAGAAGCAGCTCGAGGGTCTCTCGGGCCTCTCGGAAGAGCTCTACAACGACCTCTTCGCGCTGACGCAGGCCGAGTCGGTCTCCTTCTCGGTGGACGTCGAGGGACGTCGCATCGAGCAGCCGCTCGAGGACGTGCGCGCGCTGATCCAGAGCGAGAAGAAGGTGCTGGAGACGCTCTCGGCGCGGTACCCGGAGTACTTCAAGGACGGCGTCAACGCCGAGGGCCTGAAGCGCAAGAGGCTGGTCCTGGAGAAGCTGGCGCAGATGATGAAGCGGTACGGCTCGCGTTCCGATCAGCGGCTCGGCTACTCGCGCACCATGGCCGAGCTCGCCGCGACGCTGGCGATGATGGACAAGGCCATCGGCGTGACGCCCGCCAAGGCGGACAAGCTGGCGGCGGCGGAACCGGAGAAGGAGTCGCCGGCTACCTCGGGTCCCTTGCCCTGGTTCGTCGGCGGCGGGAGCGTGCTGGCCATCGCCGGTCTGACGATCCTTCGCATTCGAGCCGCCAACAAGTCGTAATCCCGCTGGTGATCGGAGCGCTGCGCGCGTAGGTTGCGCCGGCCATGACATTCGCGGAGCTGGGACTGTCGAAGAAGGCACTGTCGGCCCTGGAGAAAGCGGGGTTCGAGGCGCCGACGCCGATCCAGGCGCAGGCGATCCCGCACGCTCTCCAGGGCAAGGACGTGATCGGCGCCGCCGCGACCGGCACCGGCAAGACGCTGGCGTTCGTGCTGCCGATCCTCGAGCGGCTCGCCGGTTCCGTGAAGCACGGCACGCGCGCGTTGATCCTCGCGCCCACCCGCGAGTTGGCGGTCCAGATCGAGGAACAGATCGACAAATTCCGCCACGGGTATCACCTGCGCAGCGCGGTGGTGATCGGCGGCGTCGGCATGCATCCGCAGATCGAGGCGTTTCGCCGCGGGACCGAGATCATCGTCGCCACGCCGGGGCGCCTGAACGATCACCTCGATTCGCGCACCGCGCGGCTGGATCAGGTCGAAATCCTCGTGCTGGACGAGGCCGACCGGATGCTCGACATGGGTTTTCTCCCGCAGCTGCGGCGCATCCTGAAGCACGTGCCGCGCGCGCGGCAGACGATGCTCTTCTCGGCGACGATGGCCGGCGAGGTCGCCGATTTCGCGCGGGAGAACCTGCGCGAGCCGGTCCGCGTCGAGGTGGCGCGCAGCGGGACGACCTCGGAGCGCGCCTCGCAGCAGGTCTTTCTCGTCGGCCAGGAAGAGAAGACCGCGCTCCTGCTGGCGCTGCTCGAGCAGGACGATCTCTCGACGCTCGTCTTCACCCGCACCAAGCGGACCTGCTGCGCGCCGGTCACAAGGTGGCCGTCATCCACGCCGACCGCTCGCAAGGCCAGCGCCGCGCCGCGATGGACGCGTTCAAGTCCGGCGAGGCGCGCGTGCTGGTGGCGACCGACATCGCCGCCCGCGGCATCGACGTCGCCGAGATCGGCCACGTGGTGAATTTCGATCTCCCTCACGTCCCCGAGGATTACGTCCACCGCATCGGCCGCACCGCGCGCGCCGAAGCCAGCGGCCGCGCCTCGAGCTTCGCCTCTCCCGAGGAGCACGACCTCCTGCGCGGCATCGAGAAATTCACCCGCAAACCGGTCGAACGGGCGCCGGTGCCGCGCCATCACGACGCTTTCCAGTCGGAAGTAAAACGCCGCGCCGCCATCCCGCGCGTCCCGCACCAGCGCCACGGCAGCGGCCAGGCTCCGCCGCGGAAAATCGGTTCCTGGAAACCCCGCCGCCACCGGTAGATCGCCTTGCTCACGGCGCTGGCCCCTCCGCCGAGCCGGGGTCGCTTGTCCCGGGACGAGCTCGTTGGCGGGCGGAGTCCATGAAGGCGCGGCCGTACATTTTCTCTGCCGCGTGCTGGTTGTGCGCGCGGCAGAGCAGGCGGAGGGCGTCGAGCTCGTGGCGATGTGTGCGCGCGAAGCCGTCGACGTGATCGATCTCGAGCGCGCCTCGTTCCTCGCAGCGTTTTCCCCGGTCGTCGACGAACGCGCACCGGCCGCCGTCCCGCTCGTGGACGGCGCGCTTCATCGCGTCGGGGACGTGGCGCGATTCGGTTTCCACGCTGGTTTCCAACGGGGAGCGCGGCGTGCGGCCAACCGCGAAGCGTTCCTTCTTCACTTTGGCTACCAGCTCGTCGAGCGCGACGCGGAAGAGCGTCGCGAGGTCGCCGTCGGGTATGCGGTGCCGCAGGAGATCCTGCGCCTCGCGAATCTCGTCTCGGAACTCGCGCGAGATGCTGAATTGTACCTTGTACGTCGCTTCTGCCACCGGCGCGATAGGCCGAGGAGGCGGTGCGGCGGCCTTCGCCGGCAATTCGACGAGTGGAAGTGACCGTCTCTCGGGGAGCTGGCGGATCGTCGGCGGCGGCGCCGGCCTTGGCGCGAGCGCCGCGACGATCTCGGCGATTTCGTCCTTCGTCCGGCCGGCCGCTTTCGCAAGCAGCTTCTCGTGGTTCTCTTGCGTAAGATGCGGCGCGAGGAGGCGGAGGCCGGCGAGATGCGCGCGCCCCGACTGCAAGGCCTCGATAAGCGCGGGCAGCTTCCGCGCCACACGCGCGACGAGGATGCGGTTGTAGGCCGCGCCCTCGGAAAACCGGAGCTCGCGCGTGCAGAACGTGAACATCGACGAATACGCGCGATCTAGATAGAGCTTGCGTTCGTCGATCTCGCCCAGGTGGATGAGTAGATCGGCTTCAATCGAACACGAGCGCCGCACGAGGTCGCGTGTCGCAGCCAGGAGCGCGTCGTTGTTCAAGGACGCAATGTATTGTTCCATGCGCGAACCGTAGCACCCCGATTTTCGGCGCCACCAGACGCGCGGTAGCGCGTTCTCTCGATCAGCGCTGCCTCGCAGGCCAAATCGAGGTATGTCGCTCCCTCCGCACGCCAATGCGCCGAAGAGGCCCTGTCGTGCGCCCGCTCGGAAGTCCCGAACTTCCTCGCGCGAAAAGCCCGTCAAGCGAAAAGATGGATCTGTAGCCAGCACGATAAGTGTCCGGGGTCATAAGCACTTTAGTTTGTCCGCTCGGCGCGGCGTCCTTCCATGAGGGATGCGAGAGCGCGAGTTGGCGAGACAGGTGAAAGCAATGACCAGGCAGCAAGTTGTCAACCGGCAGGCCTCATCGACCGAGGCACCTTCCAGGGAAGAACCAGGCTGACTAACGCTTTCTCGAAGAAGCTCCGCAACCACCGCGCCGCCACCGCGCTACACTTCGCGCACTACAACCTCGTGCGTCGTCACCAGACGACGCGCGTCACTCCCGCGATGGCCGCTGGCGTGACGAACGAGATGTGGAGCATGGAGCAGTTGCTGGACGCCGCCCTCTCGACGGGTATCGCGTGAAGCGGCGCGGGCCGGGACGGCCAAAGCTATCCGCTTTCGAAGCCGTGGGCTCGGGCAATAGAAGCCGCAGCGATATTAGGAGCAGTAGCGGCAATACTCCCCGTGCTGCCTCAATTAGGGATC
>VBLM01000540.1 GCA_005879095.1 Deltaproteobacteria bacterium | reverse complement strand
CGGACACCTCGCCGGCGTCCTCGCTCTCGAGGGCCGCCCGGTCGAGGCGGAGGACCTGTTGCAGCCGCTCGCCGCCAGCGACGATCCGGAATACGAGGGCCAGCTCTCTCGGATCGCCCGCGATCCCGCCAGGCGCGCGGCGCTGCGAGAGCACGCCGCCCGCCGCTACGACGCTCTCCTCGCCGAGTTCCCCGAGGCGTTCGCCGACCACGCGGCGCGTTTCTTCCTCGATCGCGATCCCGCGCGGGCCCTCTCGTTGGCGCGAATGAACCTCGCGGCGCGGCCGACGGCCGAGGCCTTCGATCTCGCGCTCAGCGCCGCCGTGCTGGCCGGCGCCACCGACTGCTCCCTCGCCGGGGATGCGCTCTCGCAGCCCTCGGCGCCGGCACGATTCAGGATGCTGGCAGGAAGAATCTGTCTCAGGCGCTGAGGCGCTCGCAGATGCGGGCGATCAATTCCTGGTTCTCGAACGGCTTGCGGATGAACTCCTTCCTTGCCCGGCCGGGCCGAGACCACGAACACCGGCACGTCCCGCGTGCGCGGGTCCTTCTTCAGCGCCCGGCAGAGGTCGAGCCCGTCGCGGTCCGGCATCGCGATGTCGAGCAGCACCAGCGAAGGCAGCCCCCGATCGAGCAGCGACAGCGCCGCCGCCGCGCTGGTGGCCACCTGCGACTCGATCCCCTCCAGCTCCAGCAGCGTGGCGAGAAACGTGACGATCTCCGGATCGTCGTCGACGACCAACACCCGCGAGCGCGGCGCCGTCTTCAGCACGGCGCTCATTCGCGCAGCTCCGACTCGAAGTGCTGCTCGCCGGTATCGATGCTCAACACCTTGGGCACGATGTTCTTCGGCGCGTACGTCGGCTTGCCGACCTGATCGTAGACCGCGAACTTGTTCACCGGCAGCATGATGAAGAGACCCGGTTTCAGCTCCGGCTGCTCGTAGGTGTAGATGCCGTTCAGCGTCAGCCTCACGCCGCTCCAGGCGTACTTCGAGTCGTTGCGGACGAAGATCTGCGTCATCGCCGGCAGCTCGACCGGCTGCACGCGTACGTAAGCGCGGATGGCGTTGTCGGTGTAGAGCTGGCCCGCCAGCGTCGCCGCCAGGATCAGGCCGTAGCTGCCCAGCGCGTATGCCCGCCACCGCGAATGCTCGGGCCGGGCGCGGAAATCCGCCACCGAGCTGCCCGCCCGCGACCGGACCTCGCCGAAGATCTTCCCGGTCAGCCCGACGAGCGCGCCGGTGGTTGCGGCAAGGCCCTTCCCGATCGCTGCGCCGACTCCTTCTTTGTGCGGGGGCGTGAGTTCGCTCACACCTTGCATGGTACCCAAGGTGCTCCGCGCCGCAAGGGCGGTTGCAACGCAATCGTTCGTCAGCCGGCGCGCAGCGCGCTGAGCAGGCGATTTGCCGCCGCATTTTCCGGCTGCAGGGCGAGCACTTTCTGCAGCAATGTTTCGACGCGTTGAGTCAACTCGGCGCGCACAGGGGCCGCGGCTCGTGCGCGCTCGTCGAAGAGCAGCATCGCCAGTCGCAACAGCACCTCCGCGTCTTCGGGTCGGCGCTCGGAAAGCCGCTCGAGCCGGCCACGCGCCGGGGCCGGCTGGCCAGCGACGATCTCCGCGCGCGCGAGCAGCAACTGCAGCGCATCGTCGTTCGGGTCGAGCACGGCTGCCTGCTCGAGCGGTTGGAGGGCATTCGGCAGCCCCCGTTCGAGCCGGAGCGTCCCGAGATGGCGCAGCGTCTCCGGATCGAGCGGATTGCGATCGAGCGCCGCGACGTATTCGCCCGCCGCGAGATCGGCTTTTTCCTTGGCGAGATAGAGCTCGGCCAGCCAGGCGTGCGGCTGCGGCAGATCGGGCGCCAGCTCTGCAGCCCGGCGCAATTCGGTGACCGCGCGGCCGGTCTCGTCGAGACGCGCCGCAGCCAGCCCAAGGAGCGCGTGCGCGGGAGCGAGGTCGGGCAGCTTCGCCAGGAGCGCTTCGAGTTGCGGCGCGGCCAAGCCGGGCGCGTCTTTCATCAGATACCCGAGCGACTGCTCGAGGTCGGAGCGCGACGGGGGCGGCAGGTCGCGGAACAGATCGGTGAGCGAGCGCGCGACCTTGACCGCGAGCGCGGCTTCCTCTGGGGCGGGCGAGAGGCCCGGCAGGTCGCGGAGCGCGTCCATCGCCGTCTTGCGATCGCCGAGATGCGCGAGGCACGTCGCCAACGGCGGCCGGTAACGCGCCACTTTCGGCGCGAGTTTCACGGCCTGCGCGAGCGGGCCCCGCGCTTCGGCGAACTTCTCGCTCTCGAGCAGGATGATGCCCAGTCTATACTGAATATCCGCCTCAGACGGCCGTAATTCCGAGGCCTTGCGTAACGCCGCGGTCGCTCGTGCTTCGTCGCCCGCAGCGAACTCGGCAAGTCCGAGCGTGTAGAACGAGAGCGCGTCGCGCGGCTCTTCGCGCAGCATCGGCTCCAGGCGTCCCGACTTGCGCGCCGCATCGACGCGGGCCCGGGCGGCCGCGTACGGATCGACCGGCGCTTCCGCCGCTTTCTGGCGGCCCGCGCACGCCAATAGCAGGACGA
This sequence comes from Deltaproteobacteria bacterium, assembly GCA_005879095.1. Classification (GTDB taxonomy): domain Bacteria; phylum Myxococcota; class Myxococcia; order Myxococcales; family 40CM-4-68-19; genus 40CM-4-68-19. Next base: position 1,313 of record VBLM01000540.1, on the reverse strand, counting down.
GGAGGGCGACCCGCTTCATTCGCGCTCCCCGGTGCGCTTGCCGGGCGGCGCGATCATCGGCTCGATCGGGCTCGGCCCTGCGCCCGCCATCCGGTGCAGGTCGAGGATCGCGAGCCGCGTCCGCCGCAAGAGATCATCCCGATCGGCCTGGGCCAGGCCGCGCGTTTCGATGGAGTTCCCGATCACGACCCGGATCGGATGGCCGTACAGCCGCAGCGTGTGCTTGCGGAGGGCAAGCTGCGCGCCGTCGACGGCGATCGGCACGATCGGCACCTGCGCCTCCAGCGCGAGCATGAACGGGCCCTTCTTGAAAGGGAGGATCGTTCCGTCCACCGAGCGTGTGCCTTCCGGATAGACCGTCACCACCGTGCCGCGCTCGCGGATCTGCCGCGCGGCCCGTGTGAACGACGAGATGGCTCGGTCGCGGTTCTGCCGATCGACCTCGATGTAACCCGCCAGCCGCAGATGCCAGCCGATGAACGGCACCTTGAACAATTCGCGCTTGGCGGCGAAGACGAAGGGCGTCTCTCTCAGCGCCACGAACAGCGCCAGGATGTCCAACATACTGTGATGATTGGAGAAATAAAGGAACCCGCCGGCTGGCGACGGCTCTGTCGAGAGCCGCGTCACGACCACCGGACAGCGCGCCGCCCGCAGGATTCCTGCCGCCCACGTGCGCGCGCAGAACAGTTGCCAACGGCGGCCGGCGTCGCCCGGCACGAGCAGCCCGAAGAGCGTCAGCGTGAACATCACGACCGTCGCCATGATGGTGTACGCCATCGCCAGCCAGAAGCGGATGTAGGCGAGGACGATCTCGAGCGGCTCGCTGTGGCTGAGGGTGAGGTCCATCGGCGCGGCAGTGTACACGTTCACCGCGCGTCGGCGATCGGCCAATCGGCGCCGCGGCGGAAGCCCGGGTCGCGTGACCAGCGGGCGAAGGCCGGGTCCTGCTGCATCTGGGCGAGCGAGCGCGCGGCGGCCTCACGGGCGGCTTTGTCGAGCGCGTCGCCCTTGAGGCCGGTTTCCTCCAGGCGCGAGCGGGCGTCGGGTTCGACCAGTTTCGCAGCGGCCGCCAGCGCTTCGGCGGCGAACGCGCCCTCGCCGCGCGCGGCGAAATAGCGGGCGCGGCCGTAGTAGCCCTCGGGCGATTTCGGCGCGACCGTCAAGAGCCGGTCGAACGTCGCGCCCGCCTCCGGGACCTGGCCGTCCTCGAGCAGCGAGAGGCCGTATTGATAGAGCGCGGGAACGTTGTCGGACTTGAGGTGTACGGCGTTCTCGTAGTCTTTCAGCGCCGCCTTCTTCTCGCCGCTGCG
>VBLM01000539.1 GCA_005879095.1 Deltaproteobacteria bacterium | reverse complement strand
TCGGCCCGCTCGACGCCGACGATCCGCGCTCGCGCCAGCGCATCGTCGCCCAGGACCGCGACCGAGCCGAAGACGATCACCTTCGCGCCGAGGATGCGGCCGACCGCCACCGCCGACTTCTCGTCGATCAGCGAGTTCGACTGCAGCTTCATTTCCGCCAGCACCTGATCGAGGAACTCGCGCTCGACCACGCGCACGCTGCGCGCCTTCTGCAGCCGGTTGAGCAGCGCATCCGCGAAGCTCTTTCCCAGCCACTGCATCGACGAGTCGAGACCCTCGGTACGGAAAGGTGCGACCGCCACCGTTACGAGCTGGGACTCCTTCGGCACCGGACCCGCGGGGCCGCCCTTCTTCAATTCGCCTTCGACCTGAATCAGCCGCTGCCGGGCGAGATCGACGTTCTTCCCGCTCTTCAGCTTGGCGATCATCGTCTTGTACGCGTGCGCCGCTTCCGCGAGCTGGCCCATCTTGTAGTAGGCCTGACCCATATTGTAGAGCGCCTGCGGGACGGGCTTGAGGCGATACGCCTCCTCCCACTTGACGATCGCGTCCTTGTAGTGGCCGAGCTCGAATTCGGTCTGGCCCTGCTCGTAGAGCTGCCTGGCTCTCGCATTGTCGTCGGCGGGCGCCGCGAGGAGCGCCGCCGCGAGGAACATATGGATCATGGCTTCTTGGCCTTGTCCGTGTGGCGCACGATGCTCTTCACGTCTTTCGGCGAGAGGTTGCGCTTGCGGCCCGAGAGCAACCGGATGACGACGTCCGGCTTCTCGCTCTCGATGTAACCGCGCAACAGGCCACCGTCGTTGAGATAGACGGTGTCGAGATCGGATACCGGCGCCGCGGCCTCCGGCGTCTTCGCGGCGGACGGCTTCGCCGGGGCGGCCGCGGTGACCGACTGCTCGGCGAACGCGCCATCGTCCGCCGGTGCCGCGCCGCCGAGGATCTCGATGGTGACGATCTGCGGCTCGTCGAACGTGACCGTCTTTCCCGACTCGAGCGAGAGCGTGATCGATTTCCCCAGCCGCATTCTCTTCACGGTCCCGCGCATCAGGCCGCCGTCCTTGAGATGGACGATGGCGCGCGTCTTCTTCTCGGCAGTTCCGGCGTCGGTTGACTCTTCAGCGAGCGCGGCGCCGGCCAGCGCAAGTGCTGCGAGACAGACACGGAAGCTCATGGAGATCGCCCATACCCCGGTTTGTAGCCCGACTTCAATCCTCTATTTCCACGAGACGCGGACGCGGCCGTAGAGCGGGTACGGCTGATCGTCGGCGCCGGTGACGATCTGCACCGGCGAATCCTGGTCCGCGCCCGGCCGCGTCTGCAGCGCCGCGTACGCGTCGACGCGCGGCGGGTGATCGATCTGCAGCGACGGCGCGCTCGACGCGTCGAGGCCGCGGGTCTTCAGCGCGTCGATGATCGCCTGGCGCACGTCGATGCTCTGCCCGAGCTGGGACGAGGCGCTGTCGCTCAGCGCCTGCCAGCTCCACGGCGCATCGGCGTACGTGAGCGCCATCGGCTTATACGTCGCGTCCATGCTCGCTTCGACCCGCACGCAGCCGCTCGCGTCGAGCTTCGTCGCGATCACTTTCACGCCGGTGCGCGCGGTGAAGCGCCAACTCGCGTCCACCGACGCGCCGGCCGGCTTCGGCAGCGGCGCGCAGACGAGGAAGTCGAGCTTGTCGAATCGGTTCGCGGTCATCATCGCGTGCGTCGTGATGTGGTCCTGGTTGAGGAGGACGGCGTTCTGGACCGCGTCGACCATCGCCAGCGCGAACGGCTTGGCGGTTCCGTACCGCGCGGTGTTGTCGAGCGCCACCGCAGCGCCGGCGTCCTGGGTGAAGAGGAGCGTCGAGCGGTACGGCATCACCGCCGCCGCCGCGATCGTTGTCTTCGCATCCGCCGCGCGCGAGTACGCCGTGAACGTCGGCGGATGCATCTCCGCGCCGTAGGGCGGATGGCCGCAGTCGAGCACCCACACACCGCGCATCAGCGCGCGGTCGTTGGCGGCGGGCGCGTATCCGAGCGCGGTCCGCGGGAAGATGCGCGTCTCAACCTCGGTGTGCAGCGTCGTCGAAGTGCGCGTGTCGAACTGGATGAAGGCGTACCCGGGGTCCGGCTCGAGATCGGCGTCGACGTCGAGGCCGAACGGATGATCGGCGAGCACGTCGTCGCCCGAGTCGTCCACGCCTCTCAATGTCCCCGCGACGGAGAATTCGGGCTGGCCGAGCGTCGGCTGGGCCGGCTGCGCTCCCGAGACGATCGGCGCCCAGTGCCAGCTCACTTCCGGATTGTCGAGCCCGTTGACGAACAGCTCGCCGAGATAGATGCGCGTCGTGTCGGCGGCGCAGTTGTGCTCGTCAGGTCTGGTGAACGCCTTCGGCAGCGCGGCCTTGTTGGCGTCGGTCGCGCTCGTCCCGGTGAACGAGAGCAGCGGCCGGTCGGCGGGAACCACCGGGCCGCCGGCGCTCGAGCATCCGCACAACACAACCGCGACGCATGCGATGCACTTCATCGAAAAACAGTCTATACCTGCGCTCCCACCGGGAGGGAACTCCATGTTCCAGCTGCTCGCTGCCGCGTTTTTCGCCGTGTCCGCGCCGGTCAAGGTCGGCGTGATCAATTCGATGACGGGCCCGGAGGCGCCCATCGGCGAGGACATCACCAACGGCATCAAGGTCGCGCTCGAGGACCTGAAGGCCAAGGGCGTCGAGGTCGAGGTCGTCTGGGAGGACGACACCGGCAAGCCGCAGGTCGGCATCAGCGCGCTGGAGAAACTGGCCACACGCGACAACGTGGCGGGCGTGGTCGGCGCGTACACGTCAGCGGTGACGTCGGCGATCGCGAAGAGCGCCGATCGCTACAAGATCCCGCTCATCAACCCGGTCGCCTCGAAAGAGGAAATCACCAGACAGGGGTACAAATGGTTCTTCCGCGTCTCGGCCACGACCGGCGACTACGCCTCGATCCTGCTCGACATGGCCCTCTCCCTCGGCCAGCCGAAGACGCTCGCAATCCTCAATGAAAACACGGACTTCGGCACGAGCGGCGCACGGAGCGCGAAAGAGTACGGCGAGAAGAAGGGGCTCAAGGTCGTCTTCAGTGAGGCGTATTCGAAGGGCTCGCCCGACTACCGCTCGACGCTGGTCAACGTCCGCAACGCGAACGCCGACGTGATCTTCATGGTCTCGTACGTCGCCGACGCGATTCTCTTGATGCGGCAGTCGCGCGAGCTCGGTCTTTCGCCCAAGGCGTTCCTCGGCGCCGGCGCCGGCTTCGCCAACGCCCAGTTCGCCAAGGAGAC
>VBLM01000538.1 GCA_005879095.1 Deltaproteobacteria bacterium | reverse complement strand
TGCCGTTCCCGACCGCGATCACTTCGCCCTCGATGGGCTTTTCCTTGGCGGTGTCGGGAATGATGATTCCGCCCTTCGTCTTCTCTTCTTCCTGCACGCGCTTGACGATCACGCGATCCTGCAAAGGCCGAATTTTCATGGTCTTTCTCTCCTTGAGAGGTGTTGGCACTCAGCACAGGTGAGTGCCAAGGCGGGCGCAATGTAACCGGCTGCGCACATCTGTCAAGGGGGTCGCCAACTTGCGGCCGGGCGGGCCTCACGTACTATTTTGAGGCATGAGCGAGGGCTCGGTTCTGTCGCCGCAGTCGGTACGGGAGTTCTTCCGGGACCTTCTGCAGCGTGCTTTGGAAAATCAGCGTGCCCGGGTCCAGCCCTTCACCGAGCTGTACGTGGTGAACCTGCTGCACGAATTCCTCTTGTCGGAGGCGCTGTACGTGCAGGCGGACGACGGCACCTGGCAGCAGAAGCCGCTCGCCTTCCTGCTCAAGGAGGCGCTGGAGGAGGCAGGGCCGACCCGGGTGCACCTGTTGAAGCGGCTGGGGGACACTTCGCTGTTCGTCAGCGGGTTCTTCCCGGACTCCCTGGCGCGGCGGTCGTCGCTGGTCGACGACGACTATTACATCGCAATGGGCGGGCGCGCATACGACGCCGTCGGCGTCCTGGGTGGGCATCGCGACCTGTGGTCCGAGCTGTCGTCCCGGTTCCGGCTGCTGGTCGATCTGCTGAACGAAGTGAGCGAGCGCACGCAGCTTTCGACCAACGCCGGCATCGTGCGGTTGTACGAGCGGTGGAAGAAGACGGGGAGCGAGCGGCTGGCCTCGCTGCTCGCGGGACAGGGTGTCACGTTGTCGCTGAAGGGCTTCGTCCAGTGAGCGAACGGGCGCTGCTCGGGCTCGCCCAGCTGCAGCGGCTTTTGTCGTCGGTGCACGGCGTCTCGGCCGAGCCGGTGGTCGAATTTCTCGTCGACCGGCCGCCGGCTGCCGCGCACGAAGCGCTGATCATTTCGGAGCACGGCGGAGAGTTGCGCGTCGGTCTGTTCCTCGACGAATCGGTGCTGTCGCAACTTTCACGCGGCGCCGGCGAGCCGTGGACGCACGAACGGCTCGCGGGCTTCTGCGCCGCGGCCGAGGGCGTTTCGCACTTTTTGTATATTTCGCACCGGGCCGGGGAGGGACGGCAGGTGTCGCAGCTCGAGCTCGAGACGCAGGCCGAGCTCGACAAATATCTCGCCGTCTTGTTGCAGCTCTGGGCGACCGGCCGTCGCGCGGCCTCGCCGGCGCTGCGGCATCGGCTGTTCGATCGCTGGTCGCCGCGGGCGGGGCTGAGCGCCGCCGAGCGCGATCGGTATCGGCTCGCCAGTGCGCTCGCGGCCGCCTACGCGCGCGCGATCGAAGCTCGCTACGTCATCGCCGGCCGGCTGGAAGCGCTCTTGCGCGACGTCCGCCGGCTGTACCGACTCTCGGGCGGCGAAAAGTTCTCCGCTCTCGCCCAAGGAGCCGTGGCCTGGACGGCCTGAGGCGGGTGATTTGGGGACACCCTCCGGGGACACCCTCGCAAGGGTGTCCCACAAGGGTGTCCCCGAAGGGTGTCCCCGAAGGGTGTCCCTACTTCCCGCGGCCGTGCGGTACCGCCGCGGCCGGGAGCTTCTCGTTGTCGTACTGACCCTCGAGGGCAGCGCGCACGGGGCGGTCGAAGCGCACCTTGCCGGTCGCGACTTCGCGCAGCGCCAGCACCGGCGGCTTGTCCTTGGCCTCGATCAGCGGCCGCGCGCCGGCCATCAGCTGCCGCGCCCGCTTGGTGGCGAGCAGCACCAGCGCGAAGCGGTTGTCGACGAGCGGAAGGCAGTCCTCAACGGTGACGCGGGCCATCTACGACTCCTGGAAAGGGACGGGCTGAATAGTCGATCCGGCACGAAAATGCAACGGTTACGGCTTGCTCGCTTGCACGCCTGCGTCGGGCGCCGCGGGGGGCGGCTCCAGCGCATCCGGCAGGTTCCACGGCCAGTCGTCGACAGTCCCCTTTTCGACGCGCGCCAACTTGTCGACGCCGTCGACCAGCACGTACCGCTTGCCGTCCTTCTCCGAGCCGACCCGGATCCGCGCCAGGACCTTGTCGTTTTCTCCCAACAAAGTCGCGGTCTTGTCGAAGCCGTATTTCTTGAGGTCCTTGGGGACGGGCCCGTCGAACGCGGCCGCGCGCAGCGAGGTCATCGAGTACGACGCCGACGACATCTTCCACTTCTTCGCCGGCCCGTGTCCGACCACCTCGTACTTCTCGTCCGGGAACCCGCCGTCGGGCGGCGTCAGCTTGGTCCGCGTGACCTCGAGACGACCCGACGGCGACTCGAAGACGAACTTCCGAATCTGGTCGCGCTCGGCGTGGACCAGCGTCTTGTCCTGCAGGTCGAACGGCTCCTTCTCGAGATCTTTCAAGACCGAAGCGTCGACCTCCCAGACCACCGGACTATCGTCGCGCCTGGCGTACGTCTTCGCATCCTTCTGGGCGATCAGCACCGTCCGCGTGAACGTGTCCTTGCCGGCGGTCACCGACAGCTTGACGGTGACTTTGGGCTTGTCGATCGATCCGTTCTCCGTCGAAACGCTGGTTCCCCGCAGCTGCTTCACCGCGCTGACCACGCGGTCGGCCGCGCCCGAGTCGGCCGGCGCGCCGCCGACCTTCCAGTTGGCGCCGTCCTTCTCCAGCACGTACGGGTTCTTCACGCCGCTCACTTCCACGCGCTTCACTTCCGCGCTGTCGTCGAGGTG
>VBLM01000537.1 GCA_005879095.1 Deltaproteobacteria bacterium | reverse complement strand
CTGATGGTGCACCGGCTTTTGAAAGAGCACTGGGCGCGCGGCGGTCAGCCGCTGCGCGAGCACGAGCGCGACGAGCAGGAGGCGTATCTCGCCGGCGTGGCCGCGCAGTGCTCCGATCGCGAGCGGGCTTCGATGAAGGCCGAGCGCGACGTCGACGCGTTCTACTCGGCGCTCTACATGCAGGACAAGGTGGGCGAGAAGTTCAAGGCGGTCATCTCCGGCGTCGCCGACTTCGGCCTCTTCTCCGAGCTGGAAGAAGTCTTCGTCGAAGGACTGGTCCCCTCCGAGTCGCTCGGCGAAGGCGTCAAATTCGAGAAGGAAATGCAGCGGCTGGTGGTGGGCACCAGCGGCCGGACGTATTCGATCGGCGACGGCATCGTCGTCGAAGTGGTCTCCGCCGACCCGGCGCGCCGGCGCATCACGCTAACGCTGGCGCAGAAGGGCGTGATGCAGAGCGAGCGCTGGCTGACGCCGGCAGACCTCGCCGCTACGCCGTCGTCGAAGCCGCGCCGGCCGGCCCCGCCGGCGGCTGGGCAAGGGCAGCGTCGGCCTCAGCGCGGGTCACCGCCTGCCCGCCCGTCTCATCATAAAGGAAGACGAGGCGGCGGTCGATGAACGGCCGGAAGTAAGCGGGCCAACCCACGCGCACGTCGCCTTCGACGAGATCGTCGCGCGAGGCAAGGCGCGCTTCACCCTTGCGCAAGACGGGAAACAGCTTGTGCGCGCCGGCGAAGTGGATGATCTCGCCGTGATCGGTGGTCGCCCGCTTCGGCATGTGGTCGCTGTACCCCGAACCGCAGGCGGCGCGCAATCGACACTTGCGCCGAAGCGCACTCAGCGTAAAACGCTGGCGTGGCACATCGCTTTTCGCTCGGCCGCCGCGCCGGCCTGCTGCTTCCGCTTTCGTCCGTCCGCGGCGCCGCGGGCGATCTCGGGAGCTATGCCGACGCCGGCGCGGTCGCGCGCTGGCTTTTGCAAGCCGGCTGCACGATGTGGCAGCTGTTGCCCCTGAACGAGGTCTCGCCGGGGCAGGACAGCCCCTACGCCGCCTCGAGCTCGTGCGCGCTCGAGCCGGTCTACATCGACTTGCGCTCGGTCGAGGATCTGGGCGAGCTGACCGATTCGGAAAAGTCCACGATCGACGAAGCCCGCGCGTCGGATCGCGTCGATTTTGCGAAATATCGAAATGTCAAACGCGACGCGCTGGCCCGTGGATTTGCGAAATTCCGGCAGCGCGGCGGTGTGGGGCTGCTGCGCGAATTCCGCGAGGAGCACGGGGCCTGGATCGAGGACTGGGCCCTCTACCGTGCGCTGCACGAGCGGCGGCGGAAGAGCTGGCGCGACTGGGAGCCCGAGCTGCGCAACCGCGACCCGAGAGCGCTCGAAGCCGCGCGCACGGAATTGCGCGACGCCATCGACGAGCTGGTCTACGTGCAGTGGATCGCCGATCGGCAGTGGCGCGAGGGGCGAAAAGCGGCCAACTCGCTCGGCGTGAAAGTGCTCGGCGATCTTCCCTTCATGGTCGCCGAGGACTCCGCCGACGTGTGGAGCCTCCAGCACTTCTTCCGCTTCGATGCGACGGTGGGCGTGCCGCCCGACGCGTACAGCGCCGAGGGCCAGGACTGGGGCCTGCCCGTGCCGCAATGGGACGAAATGCGAGGGCACGGCGATCCCTGGCTGCATCTGCGCGCCGATCGCGCCGCCGAGCTCTACGATGCGTTTCGCGTCGATCACGTGGTCGGCCTCTATCGGACCTACGCACGCCCCATCGACAAGAGCCCGCCGTTTTTCATCCCCGCCGAAGAGCCCCGCCAGCGCGAACAGGGCGAGCGTATCCTCTCGCTGCTCGGCGAGAAGGCCGAAGTGCTGGCCGAAGATCTCGGCACCGTGCCCGACTTCGTCCGCCTTTCGCTCGCCGAGGAAGAGTTTCCCGGAACCAAAGTGCTGCGCTGGGAAAACGACCTGGGCGTGCCGCGCGACGTGACCAAGTTCTCCCACGTCTCGGTCGCGGTCACCGGCACCCACGATACCGAATCGCTCTGGACCTGGTGGGAATCGCTCGCCGACTGGGAGCGCGAGCACCAGCTGAAGCAGCCGCAACTGGCGATCCTGCGCGGCCCCGACCAGAAGCGCTACACGCCGCAGACGCGCGACGCGTTGCTCGAGCCGGCTTACTCGGCATCGAGCGACGCGCTCCTGACGCCGATCACCGACGCGCTCGGTTGGCGCGATCGGATGAATACGCCTGGCACCGTCGGAGCCCACAACTGGACGTTCCGGCTCCCCTGGCGGGTAGACGAGCTCTTTTCCGCACCCGAGCCGGTGGCAACCGCGCAGCGCCTTGCACATCTTGCGAGGCAACACGACCGCGTGCGGTAGGGCAACGTCTGCCCTCCGTCGGGAGGGTCGATGCGGGTCGAACGCGAGATGGTGCGGGAGCAGGCCCGCCGGCTGCTCGACGAGATAGCAGCCGAGCTGGCGGCCGCCCGCCAGCCGCTCGCGACCTATCGCGTGCAGCTCCATCGGGGATTCGCGTTCGATGCGGCGGGCGCGATCGCGCGGTATCTGGCCGACCTCGGCATCACCGACCTCTACACCAGCCCGATTCTGCAGGCCGCGCCCGGCTCGATGCACGGCTACGACGTCATCGATCACGGCGTGATCAACCGCGAGCTGGGAGGCGAAGAGGCGTACGCGCGGATGTCAGCCAGCCTGAGAGAAGCCAGCCTCGGACATGTGCTCGACATCGTGCCCAATCACATGGGCCTCGCGGGGGGAAATTCACTCTGGCTCGATCTGCTGGAGAACGGTCCCTCTTCGCAGGCGGCGCGTTTCTTCGACGTCGAATGGCGGCCGGTCAAGGAAGAGCTCGCCGACAAGGTGCTGGTGCCGATCCTCGGCGATCGCTACGGGGCGGTACTCGAGCGCGGCGAGCTCAAGCTCGAGCTGCACGACGGGTCTTTCCGCGTGCGCTATTTCGATCATGTCTTTCCGGTGAACCCGCGTTCGTACGGCCAGATCCTCGGCCACCGCATCGAGGAGCTGGAGAAGAAGCTCGGTCCCAGCGAAGCGCTCGACGAGCTGAAGAGCATCCTCTTCGAGCTCGAGCACATGCCCTCGCGCCACGAACAGAATCCGGCCAGGCAGGAGGAGCGGCGCCGCGAGAAGGAAGTGGTCAAACGGCGGGTGGCGACGCTGTGCGCGTCGAGCGCGACGGTGCGCAGGCACCTCGAGGAGAACGTCCGCATCTTCAACGGATCGCCGGGAAAGCCGCGCAGCTTCGACCTGCTCGACAAGCTCCTCGACGCGCAGGCGTACCGGCTCGCCCACTGGCGCGTTTCTTCCGAAGAGATCAATTATCGAAGGTTCTTCGACATCAACACCCTGGCCGCGATCCGTATGGAGGACGAGCAGGTCTTCGAGCACGCGCATCGCGTTCCGCTGCGGCTGCTCGCGGAAGGCCGGCTCGCCGGCCTGCGCATCGATCATCCCGACGGCCTCGCGTATCCGCGGCGCTACTTCCGCCTGCTGCAGAATGCGCACATCATGCAGCGGGCGCAGGCGCGCGCTCGCGAGCGAGGTCTGCGCTGGGACGAAAGCGTAGTTCGCGAGGAGCTCGAGCAGACGCGCGATCCGCGGCTGACGCGGCCGCTCTTCGTGGTAGCGGAGAAGATCCTCGCGCGCACCGAGACCCTGCCGTCGAGCTGGGCGGTGGCCGGCACCACCGGTTACGACTTCCTCAACGCGCTGAACGGCATCTTCATCGCGCGGGAGAACGAGCAGAAGCTGCAGAAGATTTATTACCGGTTCATCCACGGCGAGATCGACTTCGAGGAGCTCGTCTACCAAAAGAAGAAGCTGGTCCTCTACACGGCGATGGCGGCGGAGATGAACCTGCTGGCCCGGCAGCTCAACCGCATCTCCGAGGGGAACCGGTGGACGCGCGACTTCACTCTGTACGCTCTGCGCGCGGCGCTGATCGAGATGATCGCCTGCTTCCCCGTCTACCGCACGTATATCGAGGAACCCGGGCACGTCGACGAGCGGGACCGGCGCTACGTGCTGCAGGCGGTGGGCTGCGCCAAGCGGCGCAATCCAGCGGAGAACGCCTCGATTTACGATTTTATAGCGGATATATTATTGCAGAAATTCGCCGCCTACGTGGAAGAGAAGGAACGTCCCGCGCAGCACGCGTTCGCCCTCAAGCTGCAGCAGATGCTCGGGCCGGTGATGGCCAAGGGGCTCGAGGACACCGCCTTCTACGTCTACAACCGCCTCGTCTCCCTGAACGAAGTCGGCGGCGAGCCGGAGCACTTCGGCGGCACGGTGGAATCGTTCCACGAGCAGAACGCAGGGCGCGCGAAGCAGTGGCCGCGCTCGCTGCTCGCCACCGCGACGCACGACACCAAGCGCGGCGAGGACATCCGCGTGCGCATCGACGCCATCTCGGAGCTGCCCGACGAATGGCGCAAGACCGCGATCGCGTTCGCCCGCCGCACCGAGGAGCTGCGGCGCGACGTCGACGGCCGGATGGCGCCGGATCGCAACGAACAGATGCTGCTGCTCCAGACGCTGATCGGCGCCTGGGGCAGCGAGAACCTCCGCGACCGCCTCCTGCAGTACATGACCAAAGCCGCCAAGGAAGCGAAGAGCAACACCAGCTGGATCCAGGAGGATCCGCGGTGGGAAGACGCGCTGCGATCGTTCGTCGAGGGAATCTTCGCGTTGCCTTCGAAACACAAGCTCTGGCGCGGGCTGGAGCCGTTCGCTCGGCGGATCGCCGAGATCGGCATGCACAATTCGCTCGCGCAGCTGGTGCTCAAGATCGGCGCGCCGGGCGTGCCGGATTTCTACCAGGGGACCGAGCTGTGGGATTTCGCGCTGGTCGATCCGGACAACCGACGCCCGATCGATTTCGAGCTGCGCCGGCAGATGCTCGACCAGTTGCGGGCATCGGCGCTGTCGCAGCCGGACCTCGCGCGCTCGCTCTACGAGAAATGGGAGGACGGCCGCATCAAGCTGCTGCTGATGCACGCGGGGTTGCAGGCGCGTCGCGCGAATCCGGACCTCTTCGCCGGCGGCGCCTACACGGCGTTGACGACGGAAGGACCGCGCGCGGCGAATCTCTGCGCGTTCGCACGCAGCGCCGGTGCACGACTCGCGGTCGTCGTCGCGCCGCGGCTGGTGGCCGGTCTGTTGGAGGGGCCGCGGCTGCCGAAGGAGGCTTTCGCGGGCACGACCGTCATGCTTCCGCAAGCGGGCGTCCTGCGCGACGCGATTACCGGCGAGGAGCGGCAGGTGGGTGACGGCAAGCTCAAGGTGGACGAGTTGTTCTCGACGTTGCCGATCGCATTACTGATTCGATAATTTGCGCAACCGCTGCGCGATGCGCGGCAGCCCTTCGCTCGAGGAGACCACTTGCAGCGGCGCGAGCTCGGCCTCGAGGCGCGTCGTTCGATCGGCGTCGTCGAGGTCGGCGAAGAGCAGCGCCGGAAGCCTCACGCCGCGCGAACGCAGCGCGCGCAGGATCAGGATGCCCTGCACCTCGGCGGCATTCCGCGGCGCGGGCGCACCCGACTCGTCGACGAGCAGCGCGGGATCGGTGCGGCGAAAGTCGAGATCGAAGAGCAGGACGCGAGCGTCCGGCGAGAGCCGCAGCGCCTCGGCGAAATTCGCCGCCCGGACGAATTCGAACTCGCCGCCGAGGAAACGCCGGAAGCGCTCGGTGTACTCGGTGCCATCTTCGCAAACGAGCAGCCTCATGCCGGCGGCGCCGGGAAGCAGGCGCCCACCGCCTTCTTCCACGGCGGCTCCTCGGGCCGCACGATCAGATGCCCCTGCCATTCGCGGGTGATGTCGCGCACCAGCGCCAGCCCGCGTCCGCTTTCGCGCGACTCGATGGCGTCGAGCGAGACCGTGTTCTCCGCCGAATCGCCTACCAGCAGCACGGTGAGGTTGCGTCCCGCGGCGTCGCGCTCCTCGCCCAGCCGCACGATCACTTCGCCGCCCGCAGCCGCCGCCTGCGCGTTGCGGAGCAGGTTGGCGAAGATGATCGAGAGCGCGCCGCGCTCGACCGGGAACTCCACCTCCATACCCTGCAACAGGATCGACGGATCCGTCCACGACGAGCCGCCGCGCCGCATCTCTGCTTCGACGTCGCGAATCCAGCCGCTGATCGCGCCGGCGTCGAGGCGCGTGCGCGGTGCGAGCCGCAGCAGCGAAGCCAGCCGCGGCGAGTGCTGCTCGCGGATCCGGCTGTCGATGCGGGCCAGCTCCGGAGAGCCGCCGTCCGCCACGCCGAGCAATTTCTCGGCGCGCGCCAGGTCGCGGACCAGCGGCCCGAAGACCGGCTCGCGCGCCAGCCGGCGAAGGGAGACGCCTTGCGCGCGAGCGGCCTTGCGCACCGCCTCGTACTGTTTCGCGATGGCTTGCGACGCCGGCTCCGGCGAGAGCAGCGCGCGCGCCACGTCCTCGCGACGCGCGCCCGGTTCGGTCAACATCCCGAGCACGCTGGCGCGATGCTTGATCACGTCGTGCCGCACTTCGTTGACGGCGCGCGCAACCGGCGGAAAGAGGCGCGGCGCCTTGCGCAGCGCGGACTCCAGCGGGGCACCGGCCCACAGCCAGGCCACGAGCACGAGCAGCAAGGCAGCAGCGCCGAGAGCGATGGCGGCGCGCTGGCGCAAGCGCGCCTGCGCCGCGGCGGTCGTGGTGCGCAGCAGATCGTCGCGCGCCGCCCGCGCATCGGCGATCCCCGGATCGTCGGGCGCCGCGGTAGCGAGGAACCGTTCGATGCGCGGGAGCGCGTCGTCGGCGCGACCGCGCTGCAGATCGATGCGCGCCAGCGCCCACCAGGCCGGCGCGATTCCCTGCGCGGCCGCTCGTTGCAATTCGGCCAGGGCGCGCGCGTCCGGCGCACGCTCGGCCACTCGCGCGAGGCGCAGCAGTGCCTCCGGCGAGGCCGCTGCCAGCCGGTAGCACTCCAGCGCATCGGCGAGCTGTCCCGAATATTCGTGCACTTCGCCGAGCTCGATCAGCCGATCCGGCGGCGTCTCCGCCGCGCAGCGCCCGCCCAGCACCGCCAGAGCGGCCTCCGGCCGATCTTCCGCCAGCCGCAATCGCGCCTGGAGCGCCGACGCATCGGCGCGCGGCGGCGCGATCAGTTGCGCCCGCAGCACGCGCGCTTCCTCGAGGTGCTGCGGCTGCGCAGAGGCGGCGTAAGCGACGAGATCGTCGAGCGCGCCGCCGCGGTCGGCCTGTTCCAGCCGCAACCCTGCGCGCACGAAATGCGCTTCGGCAGCGCCGAGCTGCACCGCCCGGTCGACCCACGGCATCACCAGCGCCGGCGGCGCCGCAGCGCGACGGACCTGCGCGGTCAGCTCGAGCAGTCCAGCGCCGTCGCTCCACAGCGCCTGCACGGTCTTCTCCGGCACCTCGCCGCCGACGGCCACCAGCGCCGCGGCTGCTTCGATATATCCAGGCGAGTCGTCGATGATTTTCGCTAATGCATCTTTCGCGTCGGGCCCGGTCGCCTGCTGGAACAGCGCGCGCGCTTGCTGCGAAGGTTCCCGCGAGGGGACGAGCGTCGCCTGCGCGACCGAATGATCGGGCAACCCGGCCTGCGCGCGCGCCACGGAGACCAGCCGCGCCGATTCCGGCCCCGTACCACCGGCGCGCTCGAAGCGGTCGAGCGCGCGGAGCGCGTCCTGGGGCCGTCCCTGCCGCAGCGCGATCCGCGCCCGCAGCAGCCAGAGGCCGGTCCACGACGGCTCCAGCGCCAGCGCCTCGCGCAGGGCTGCATCCGCGCGATCGGCCTCCAGCAGCCCGCCCTGCTCGGCGAGGATCTCTCCCAGCTTCCGCCAGGCGAGCGCGTGCGAGGGCGCGAGCTGGGTGAGGATGCGCAGCTCGCGCGCCTCCTCGTCCACCCGGCCGATGGCGTCCAGCGCCCGGGCCCGCAGCCACCGAGCCGCGCGCCACGCCGGCTGCTGCGCACTCAGCGTCTCGGTGGCGGAGAGAGCGGCGCGGGCGTCGCCGCCGGCAAGCCGCTGCTCGGCGGCGGCCAGCGCAGACTGCTGCTCGGCCGTGACCACCGGCTCCGGCCAGTCCATCATCGATCGCGCACGCTCTTCGTCGGCGATGCGATCGAGCATCTCGCGGATGCGGCGCGACTGCTCGGCCGACGGCTTCAGCTCGGCCAGCGCCGACAACCGCTCGCGCGCCTGCGCGGTGCGTCCGACCGAGCGTTCGAAATTTGCAATGCGCGTTGCAAGATTCACCCTCGACCAGCGCGGCGCAACCGCCAACCCGCGGGCGAGGAGCGCGAGGATCTCGTCGGCCCGGTCCCAGCGATCGGGCGCTTCGGCCGCCTTGTCGGCGATGGCCGCGTACGCAGTCCCTTTCGGCGGAGCAGCGGCCACCGCGAGCGTGAGGAACAGAGCGATCACGCCGGCGCGCCTCGCAGGTTCCGCAGCCGCAACCCGAGCTGGTTCATGCGCAGATGCACCTTGCGGCGATTTGCGCCCGGACCGAAGAGCTCGACCGCCATGCTGTCGAGATCTCCGGCGTGCGCATGGAACAGCGCCATCAGATATTGCCGTTCGACGTCGGCCGAGATCTCGGCGAACGAGGGCGCCGGCTTGAGGCTGATCTCGACCCGCCGATCGCCGGGCGCGGACTTTCCCGAGATGACCGGCCCGGGCGGCTGCGGCGCGCCGGGTTTGCCGAGCACTTGATCGATCAGGTGATCGGAGACCGCCAGCACCGCCGGCGCGCGCTCGGGCCGCGCTTTCTCCGGCGCGTCGAGCTGCTGGACCAGCGAGAAGACGAGCGCGTTGGTGGCGAGCAGCTTCAACTCGCGGTGGTTGCCGGGCCAGGAATGCGCCTGCAGCCGGGCCAGCGCCGACTGCGAGAGAAAGACCGAGAACGCATCGCGCCGCGCCGCGCGGGCCTGCGGCTTGCCGAACGCGATGTCGCTGTTCTCCTCGACGAAATCGTCCGGTGTGGGAAAGCGCGCGAGGTACGCGCGCACCAGCGGCCGCAGCGCCTCCGAGCGCAGCGCTTCGAGAAAAGCAAACCGCAGCAGGTCGGACAGATCGGCACGGCGCTCGCGCAGCGGCGGCACTTTCAACCGCGTGGCCGGATTGAGCCGCATGTAGAGGTCCTGCCGGAACCGGCCTTCCCGCACGAGATTCTCGAGATCGAGATTCGTCGCCGCCACCAGCTTGGGCGCCGCCGGCCGCGCGCGCGAATCGCCGAGGCGCGTGACGGTCCCGCGTTCGAGGACGAGCAGCAGCTGCCTTTGCAATTCCAGATCGAGATTTGCGATCTCGTCGAGGAAGAGCGTGCCGCCGTGAGCCTGTTCGAACACGCCCGCGTGATCGTCGGTCGATCCGGTGTAGCTGCCCCGCCGCGATCCGAAGAGGTGCGCCGGCATCAGCGTGTCGGGCACCGTCGAGAGGTCGGTGACGACCAGCGGCCCTTTGGCGCCCGATCGCGGATGGAGGACGTGCTCGGCGACGAAGCTCTTCCCGGTGCCCGTTTCGCCTTCGATCAGGACCGGCAGCGGCGAGCGCGCCAGCACCGCCAGCTGCCGCCGCAATTCGGCCATCGCCGGCGAGCGGCCCCAGAAGACCGGCCCTTCCTGGCCCTCGTGGTGCAGCGTCAGCGCGCGCGAAATCTCAGCCGCCAGTGTGCGCGAATCGACCACCTCGTTTTCGCAGAAGTGCACCAGTGGATCCTGCGGCAGCGTGGCGGGATCGCCCTCGGTCGTGGTCAGCATCACGACCGGCAGCGTCGGGTAGTCGCGCCGCAACCGCTCGAGGATGAAGAGCCCTTGCTTGCGCCGCACCTGCTCCAGCTTCAGGTCGCCCTTGTCCTCCGGCAACAGCCGCTCCGCCGGCAGAGCGAAATGCAGGTCGAGCACGACCAGGTCGGGCAGCGAGCCCTCGCGGCTCAAGGTCTGCGCCGCTTCCTGGTAGTCGTGCGCACACTTCAGCGCACACCCCTTGTCGCGCTCTTCGCACACCTGGCACGGATGGGCGCGGCCGCAGCGGGTGACGTAGTCGAACTGCGGCAGGTGCCGGTGGCACATCTCGATGGTCTGGTCGCGGTCGTCGATGACGAGAAGTCGCGGCATGGTCACTCCGGAAGGGAACGCGCGAGCTGTTGGAAAGCGTCTTCCAGCGCGAGGACGGCCTGCAGCGGCCTCGGCCAGGGTTCCTGCAATCCCTAGACCGCGCCTTGCAAGGCGCCGGCGAAAGCGTCACAAGCAGCGGCCGGGCAGGGCGACCCGACCCGCATCCGCGCGAACAGCGCCTCGGCTGTCACCGGCATGCCCTCTGCATCCACCAGCTCGAGCAGCCCGCGGCGCAGCGCAGCCAGGTCCCGCCCGCCGCCGTCGCGCAGGTCGCGGGCCGGCCACAGGGCGCGCTTCACCAGGTCATGGCGCAGCGCCGTGAGCCAGGTGTGCATATCTGCATTCTATAGAATGTAGCTTCCACGGCAAAACCACGCGACCGCCCACGCTGGCTCCGACGAGGCGGCGGCACCTTCCGCCTGCGCACCGATGCGCAACCCAAGGAGCCCCTCATGCGGAACTACGCGTTGTTCTTGATTCTTTCGGCAGCAGCCTTCTCCGCCTCCGCTGCTCCGCCCGACCAGGCCGACGGCGTCGCGACCGTCTTCGAGGACGTCTACGTTGTCAACGGACTCGGCGACCTCGTCACGGCGGACCCGCGCAGCACCCTGCCCGATGCCGACCTCTTCACCGTGTCCGGCGTGAACCTCCACCTGACCTGGGGCCAGTGGTCCGCGGCGACCGGCACCAGCGCGGTCCACTGCGCCGGCGGACGGACCCGCGCGCGCTTCGATCTGTCGGGCCTGATCCCCGGCGGCGTGTACTCCATCTTCCACGTCACGTTCAATCCCACTTCGCACAACCCGGTCTGCTCGAACTCAGGCGAGGTCGCGACCGTCGAGTCGTTCACCGCCGACGCGAGCGGGAACGCACGGCTTCACGCCGAGGACGCCGGCTGCCTCCTCGACGCCGAAGAGCTGCGGTACGACGTCATCTATCACGCCGACGGAAACACCTACGGCGCGCTGCCCGACCGCGGCGACGCCCTTTCCGGCTGCCGCAACTCCTTCGGCTCGGACGCGCTGCGCCAGTTCATCATCCTGCAGAAGTTTCCCTAAGGCGTGACGCGCCCGAAGTAGACCTCGAGGTTGCGTGACGCGCCCGAAGTAGACCTCGAGGTTG
>VBLM01000541.1 GCA_005879095.1 Deltaproteobacteria bacterium | reverse complement strand
ACCAGATCGTCGCGCTCGAGGCCGAGGTTGCCAAGTCGAAGGACGCGGCGAGCGTCATCGGCGGCAAGCTCGACACCGCGGAGAAGACGATCAAGGATCTGACCAAGCAGGCCGAAGAGCTCGAGGCGCAGATGACCGACGCCCTCGACGCCAAGATGAAGGTCGACTCGCAGCTCTCCGAGATACTGCGCAACTCGGGCGACCGCGACCAGCACGAGAAGCAGATGGCGATGCTCAAGGCCGACCGCGACGCGCGGTCTGCCGAAGCGCAGGCGGCGAGCGAGGCGCTGACCTCGGCCGAAGCGCAGCTTTCGAAGATCCGCGGCACCTACGACGACATCATCCACGAGCGCGACGAGCTCAAGGCAAAGGTCGAGTCGCTCAGCTCCGACGCGCGGATGGCCGGCCAGGCCTCGCAGCTCTCGGGCGACTGGGAAGCCCGCTACAAGAGCACCAACGAGGAGCTCAACGACGTCAAGAAGCAGTTCTCCCGGATGAAGCTAGACCTGCAGCAGGCGAAGGAGGCTGCTGCCAAGGGGGGCGGCGGCGCCACCGTCGACGAGGGGCTGCTCAAGCTGATCGAAGCCCGCGCCGACCTCCATGGCGGCCTCGTCACCCAGATGCTGGAGGGCGTGAACAACTCCGTCTCGCTGCTGCGGCGCAACTCCGAGCTGCTCAAGGGCTACGTCGAGGACTGCGGCCTGCTCGCCAACGCGGTGCGCAAGATCGACTACACGCGCCTCGAGCCCGAGCAGAGCAACATGCTGGTCGAGCTCATCGACCAGACCCAGCCCGACGTGATCGTCAAGAACATGCAGGGCATCGGCGAGGAAAACGCCGAGAGCATCGTCAAGGCGAAGAAGCTGATCCTCGACTACTCGGACGCGTTCAAGAAGGAAGACGCGCAGGGCGCGGAGATCGACAACGCGCTGGCCAAGGCGCAGGGGCTCTTCCACGCTACCGATCCCGGCACCGACATTCCGGTCAAGATCGAGGCGGTGCTGCCGCCGGTGGAGGCGGGCAAGGAGGAGGCGGTGCTCTTCGCCTTCGCCCTGCTCCGCGAGACCAAGCAGTTCATCTCCGAGGACGCGGCGCCCGGCATCAAGGTGGACACCGACGGTCTCACCATCACCTTCACTTCCTCACCCCTGGATCCGAAGATCAAGGACCGCTACCGCGACCCGCCGGACGCGCAGTCGCGCCTGCTGCGCGGGTTCGCCCAGGACCGGTGTGGCGGCAAGCTCGAAGTCAAGGAAGACGAGGGCAAGACCGCCCTCGTGATCACGCTCAAAGCAAAGATCTGATGCGCGCAGTTGGGGGGTCCAGGGGGGAGCGAGCTCCACCCTGGTGGAGGCGCCGCAGGCGCCGGATCGACCGGATGAACATCCGGGCAGAGAGGTCAACTCAAGTGGCGGTGCCAACGATATGAAAAACGTCATGCTCGTCCTCCTCGCCGCGGCCTGCAGCGGTGCACCGGTGAAGCCGCTGCCCGCGTACTACACCGCGGCCAACGTCGATCACCCGCGCTTCCCCCGGTCGCGCTTCGTGGCGGGCATCGGGCTTTCGACGGTGAGCGCGGAGGACGCCGACCAGCGCGCGGCCGCCAACGTCAGCGCGCAGATCTCGGCGCAGCTGCAGAGCGAGACCAGCTCGTTCCAGCAGTACACCTCGAAGACCGGGGACACGGCGGAGTCGATCACTTCGCGGGTCTCGGTGCGCAGCAACTTCGACCGCGCCGACCTGATCCGGGTGGTCGAGCGGGAGAAGCAGGGCGATACCTTCTATTCGTACGCGGCGCTCGATCGGGCCGCGACCGACCGCGAGCTGGCCAACGCCGCCAGCGCCGATCTGGCGAGCTTCAAGGCCGCCGCCGAGAGCGCGAAGAAAGCCCGCGCCGAGCAGGACACCGGCGTCTTCTCCACCGGCGCTGCCGAGGCGGCGCACATCCGTCCCCGGCTCGACGCGAGCTTCATCGTCCGGCGCGCGGTCGCCGGCCGGGCCGCCGAAGAGGCCGGCTATGTCTCGCTGCGCAACGAGCTCCTGACGCTGCTCGAGCAGGCCCGGTCGCGGCGCGTGGTCGGCGTGGTCCTCAAGAACAGCGGCAACGGCCATCTCGCCGACTTCACCGTCAACGCGGTCAAGCATCTCGGTCTGCGGCCCGACACCGCCTCCTGCGAAAAGCGCGACAGGAAGGACCTGACCGACGCCACCACTCTCGAGGTCGATCCCGAGGAGAACTGCTCCGAAGGCAGCCTCGGCGAGCGGTGCGAGGTGGTCGTCCACCTCGTGGCGCAGGCCTGCTCGGGCGGCACTTCCGGGGCGGGCACCGTCGCGCTGGTGCGGGGCGTTCACCCGTCCGACCGCGACAAGGCCCGCAAGTCGGCCTGGGACAAGGTCACGCAGCAGGCCATCGAGGCCGCCGTCCGCGACGCTTTGAAGAGCGCCATCCAGATCGGGGAGTAGTCCACATGAAGATCCTGGTTCCCTCGTTGTTCGCGGCGCTGCTGCTCGCTTCGGCACCGACCGCTACCGTCAGACTTCAAGAGAGCGGGAGCGCCCGGGTCGGGACCGCGGCGCCTTCGTTCGGCGGCTGGGACCTGGCCGGGCGCAAGGTGCTGACGTTGGACGGCATCCGGCGCACGCCGGCGATGGCGCCGCTCTTGATCACCTTCGGCGCTTCCTGGTGCAAGCC
>VBLM01000536.1 GCA_005879095.1 Deltaproteobacteria bacterium | reverse complement strand
CGGCGTCGCCGCGGCTGTGCAGCACGAGAGTAGGGGCCTTGACGAGGCCAAGCTCGCCGCGGACGTCGATGTCGCCGAGCGCCGACAGGATCTCGACCGCGTTCTCCGGCGAGGCGGTCTGGCGCTGCAGCTCGTTGAACCACTCCATGACTTCCTTCGAGGCATCGGGAAAGAAGGTGGTGGTGAAAATCTGCCGGAAGGCCGCGTTCTTGCCGCCCCACCCCTGGCGCATCAGCTCCATCAGCGCCTCGAACCGCTCGTGCAGCCGCTTGCTGCGCTTGACGCGCCAGCCCCGGGCGCAGCCGTTGACGAGGATGAGGGCCGAGACACGCTCGGGATTCCGCGCGGCGTATGCGGTCGCCACCGCCGCGGCTTGCGAGATGCCGAGCAGCGGCGCCCGCTGCACGCCGGCGGCGTCGAAGATCCTGCCCAGGTCGGCGACGAAGTTCTCGAAGGCGATGGAGGGCGGGTTCCAGTCGGAGAGGCCGTTGCCGCGAGCGTCGTACCGGACGAGGCGGCGGCCACGGCTGAGCAGCTCGAGCCAGTGCGTCCAGATCGGACCTTGCCAGTCGATCTCGAGATGGCTCAGCCAGTTGGCCGCCTTGACCAGCGGCGGTCCATCGCCGAGGAAGGCATAGGCCAGCCGCGCGCCGTCGTGGGCCTTGGCGAAGTGAATGCGTTGCGACTTTCGCGCGGCGCTGGTTGCCGGCGGTGCATTCGCGCCGACCTCGTAGACCTCCGCCACCAGGCGATAGCCTTGTCCGCGCACGGTCTGAATTTCGATGCCCGGAGCACCGGCCAGGGCCCGGCGAACGTGGGAGATGTTGTACTGAAGGTTGTTCTGCTCGACGACCACGTCCGGCCAGAGCCGATCGATCAGCCATTCCTGCTTTTGGAGCGTCCCGGCCCCTTCGACGAGGAGCCGCAGCGTGTCGAAGGCCTTGCCGGTCAAGCGAACGGGCCGGCCGTCGCGCAGCAGACGCCGTTCCCGGACGTCGAGACGAAAGGGCCCAAACGAATACACCCTGGATGCGTCGACCTCGTCCATGCGCCTGGCGAAATCTACCACGCGTCCGGATGGAGATTTCGTCGACAACTTGCCGAAGCCCACCATCACCACTAGCGAAACTCGCCCCGGCGCGGTTGGATGCGGCCATTGGGGTCCATATGAAATCGATCGTTCTGGTCGCGGCGCTTTCGATCTTCGCGCGTGACGCGCAGGCGCAGGCCGTGGAGTTGAAAATCGGGCACGTCGGCTCGCCCGGCTCGCTGTTCGATCTGTCGGCGCGCGAGTTCGCCCGGCGCGTCGAGGAGAAGCTGAAGGGCAAGGCGAAGGTGGAGGTGTACGGATCGAGCCAGCTGGGCGACGACACCGAATTGCTGCAGAAGGTGAAGCTGGGCACGCTGGACTTCGCGCTGCCCTCGACGGTGATGTCCTCGGTGGTGCCGGCGTACGGGCTGTTCGAGATGCCGTACCTGGTGGCGAACCGCGAGCACATGAAGCGGATCGAGAAGGAGATCGTCTGGCCGCGCCTTGCGCCGCTGGCGGAGAAGGCCGGCTACAAGGTGATCGCGGTGTGGGAGAACGGCTTCCGGCAGATCACCAACAACGTCCATCCAATCGAGACGCCGGAGGATCTCAAGGGCATCAAGCTGCGCGTGCCGAAGGGCAAGTGGCGGGTGAAGATGTTCCAGGCCTATGGCGCCAGCCCCTCGGCGATGGGGCTCTCCGAGGTGTTCGTCGCGCTGCAGACGGGGGTGATGGACGGCGAGGAAAACCCGCTCACGCAGATCTACACCTCCAAGTTCCAGGAGGTGCAGAAGTTCCTCAGCATGACCGACCACGTCTACACGCCCGCCTACGTGGTGACCGCGCCGCGCAAGTGGGAAGCGCTGCCCGCCGAGGTGCGCAAGGGCGTCGAGGAGGCGGCGCGCGAGACGCAGGCCTACGTCTACGACAACGGCGCCAGGATGGACCAGGATCTGCTCGGCAAGCTGAAGACGGCGGGTATGAAGGTCAACCAGGCGGACAAGAAGGCGTTCCGCGCCGCCAGCAAGCCGGTCTACGACGAGTTCTCCGCCGAAGTGCCCGGCGGCAAGGAGATGATCGACAAGGCGATCGCGCTCGGGCCCGCGAAGTGAAGGTCTGGCGCAGGCGGGTCGAGCGCCTCTTCGAGTGGATCTCCGTCGCGCTGATGGGCGTGCTGGCGGTGGTGGTACGACGAAGTCGCCTCCGTGCTCCTCGCCTGGCTGACATATTACGGCAGCGCTCTCGCCGCGCTGAAGCGCTCGCACATCGCCTTTCCCGGGCTGGTGGACGCGCTGCCCCGGGGCGGGCGCATCGCCGCGCTGGTGGTGCGCGAGGTGGCGGTGATCGGGTTCTTCCTGCTGCTCGCCTGGTACGGCGCGGCGGTCCTGCGGATGCTGGCGGGAGATATGCTGGTGACAGTGGACATTCCCGTTCAGCTGACCCAGTCGGTGATCCCGATCGGCGCCGCGCTGTTCGTCATCGCCGAGCTGCTCAACCTGCCCGAGTGGATCCGCTGGACGCGCGGTGAGCGCGCGCCTTTGCAGACCCCCGTCTCGCAGGAGCTGACGCACTGATGGCCATCCTGGTCCTCTTCGCCGCGGTGATGGCGCTGGTGCTGCTGAATGTGCCCATCGCCGTCTCGCTGGCGGTGGTGGCGCTGGTGGCCATCGTGCACACCGGAGGGATGGAGCAACTGCCGAACGTGCCCATCGTCATGTACACGGGCGCCACCAGCTTTCCGCTGATCGCCATTCCCCTGTTCGTGCTGGCCGGCGCGATCATGAACGCCTCGGGGATCTCGCGCCGCCTGATCGCGCTCTCCTCGGCGCTGCTCGGCTTCGTCCGCGGCGCGCTGGCGCAGGTGACCGTCGTCACCTCGATGTTCTTCGCCGAGATCTCCGGGTCCGCCGTCGCCGACGCGGCCGCGCTGGGGTCGATCCTGATCCCGGCGATGAAGAGCAAGGGGTACACCAAGGAGTTCTCCGCCGCGGTTCTGTCGTCGTCGGCGACGCTGGCGGTGATCATCCCGCCCTCGATTCCGATGATCCTCTATGCCGCCATGGCCGATACTTCGGTGGTGAAACTATTCGTCGGTGGGGTGGTGCCCGGCGTGCTCGGAGGTCTGTTGATGCTGGCGATCTCCTACCGCTTCGCCCGCGTCTACGACCTTCCCGTCGAGCAGAAATTCGCCTGGCGAAATGTCTGGCCGGCTTTCAAGGAAGCCTCCTGGGCGCTGGTGCTGCCGGGCATCATCCTGGGCGGAATCTTCGGCGGCGTCGTCACCGCGACGGAGGGCGCGGCGCTGGCGGTGCTGGCGGCCATCTTGATCGGCGCGGTGATCTATCGCGAACTGGATCTGAAGCATCTCTACGACGCGATCATCGATGGCGCGGTGCAGACCGCGGTGGTGATGCTGCTGGTGGCCGCCTCGGCGCTCCTGGGCGTGCACCTCACCGAGATCCAGGCGCCGCAGAAGCTGGCTGCCGCTGCGGGGGCGCTCTCCAGCAGCAAGTGGGTGGTGCTGGCGCTGTTGAACGTGCTCTTCCTCATGCTCGGGCTGTTCCTGCACTCGGCGGCGGCGATCATCCTGGTGGTGCCGGTGGTGATGCCCTTGATCCAGGCAGTCGGCATCGACCCGGTCCAGTTCGGCATCCTGGTCACGGTCAATCTCGGAATCGGCCAGCAGACGCCGCCGGTGGCGAGCGTGCTGACTGTGGCTTGTTCCATCGCCAAGGCGGACATCTGGGAGGTGACCAAGGTGAACGTGTGGTTCATCGCCGTGCTGATGCTGGTATTGCTCCTGGTGACCTACATCCCGGCAGTGTCGCTGGCGCTGGTCTGGCTCTTTTACGGCAGATAATCCAGCGCCGCGTCACGGGCGCACCGAGATGAAGGCACCGAAGCTCCTGTAATCGCCCGGAGGGTAAGCAGAATTGACGTTCAGAACGCCAATCTCGCCGCGCAAGTCGACATGCTGCGAGGCTGCGTACGTTGCGCCGAATGTCGCCGAGATCGGCCGCCAGGCGGCCAGAAAGGACGCACCCGGGTAGGGATAGCTGCCCGCCGCGGGAGACTCGAACGGTTCGGCAACCCGAAGGTCCAACGCCAGCAATTGGTTGACGCAACAGGCACTGTAAGAGTATCGAACCGCGGGTGACAAGACGAGCGAGAGTGGCGTTCCTCCGCCGACGCGCGCCGTAAAGCCGGCGATCAAAGGAATGAAATAGGAATTCCCGTTTCGGCCGTACTGGTATCCGACGCTGAAGTTGGTTGCGAGCTGCAACCATGCAGATGGCAGCAGAAGATAGTTCAGTCCGGCATTCGCCGCGGCGGAGAAGTTGTCGCATCCGTTGTAGAACGTCCTGCCGTCGGGATAGGTGTATTGGTACCTGCCTATGCAGATTCCGCCGGGTGCGCCGATGG
>VBLM01000535.1 GCA_005879095.1 Deltaproteobacteria bacterium | reverse complement strand
CGGCGCCCGATCTTCACCCGGAAGTAGTTCGGCGTGGGCGGGATCTGGTGGATGAGCAGCAGCCACCCGGTCTTCTCCTTTCCCGCCACGCGCGGGTTATAGTGCAGCCGTATCTCATGTCAAACCGAACTGACGCAGTTGAATCCTGCACGATGCGCGAGCTGCTGCTCTACTTCCTGCGGCTGGGAACGTTTGGTTTCGGCGGGCCGATCGCGCTGGCGGGATACATGCAGCGCGACCTGGTCGAGGAGCGGCGCTGGTTCTCCCGCCAGGATTACCTCGAAGGCCTGGCGCTCTCGCAGCTCTCGCCCGGACCGCTCGCGGCGCAGCTGGCGAAATATCTCGGCTGGGTGCGCGCGGGCATCCCCGGCGCGACGCTGGTCGCACTGGCCTTCGTCGGCCCCTCGTTTGCGATGGTGCTCGCGATCTCGTGGCTCTACGTCCGCTACGGCGGGCTGCCCTTCATCCAGGCCCTCTTCTACGGGATCGGCGCGGCGGTGATCGCCATCATCGCCCGCAGCGCGTACAAGCTGGCGCGGACCACGGTGGGCCGGGCTGGCTCTTCTTCGGCTGCGGCTTCGTCGCGCTCCTCGCCGGCGCCCGGCGCGCTTCGCTGGCGCTGCTGGTTCCGGTCTGGCTCGTCTCCGGAATGCGCGGCCCTCAGCTCGGCGAGCTGTGGCGCATCGCCTGGTACTTCACCGAAGCGGGCGCGTTCGTCTTCGGCAGCGGGCTCGCCATCGTGCCGTTCCTGCACGGCGGCGTGGTGGACGATTTCCACTGGCTGACCGAGCGGCAGTTCCTCGACGCGGTCGCAGTGGCGATGATCACGCCCGGCCCGGTAGTGATCACCGTCGCCTTCATTGGATTTCTCGTCGCCGGACTGTCGGGAGCCGTCGTGTCGGCCATCGGCGTCTTCCTGCCGCCCTACCTGATCGTCATCTTTCTCGCGCCGCATTTCCGGCGCTGGTCCGCGAATGCCAGGGTCAAGATCTTCGTCGCCGGAGTGCCCGCAGCCGCCGCCGGCGCCATCGCGGGCGCCGCTTACGTGCTGGGCAGGCGGGCCATCGTCGATCTACCGACCGCCGCCATCTGCCTCGCCACGCTGGCGCTCCTGATCAAGGCGCGCAAGATCCCGGAGCCGATCGTGATCCTCGCTGCCGGAGCGGTGGGCCTCCTGCTGCGTTAGAATCCGATCATGGCGTCCTGTAAACACTCCCCGGAAGCCCGCGAAGTCACCCCGAGCGGTCAAGGCTGCAAGGAATGTCTCGAGATCGGAAGCGATTGGGTCCACCTCCGCCTCTGCATGGTCTGCGGCCACGTCGGCTGCTGCGACAACTCGCCCAACAAGCACGGCACCAAGCACTGGCATCGCTCGAAGCACCCGGTGATGAAGTCGTTCGAGCCGGGTGAGGAATGGTGGTGGTGCTATCCGGACCAGGGCGAGATCGACCCGGTCTTTCCCGACCGGCCGGAATGGCACTACTCATGACGAGCGACGACCGGCTTTTTCCTGTTCTGCAGCCGGTGCAGATCGAGCGCCTGGCGCGGCACGGCGAGCGCCGCCGGGTGCGGGCCGGCGAGATTCTCTTCGAGCAGGGCGCGCGGAACGACAATTTCTTCGTCGTGCTTTCGGGGGCGATGGAGATCGTCCGGCCCGGCGCCGCCGGCGAGAAGTTGATCACCGTCCACGAGGCCGGCCAGTTCAGCGGCGACGTCGATCTGGTCTTCGGCCGCAACGCGATCGTGCAGGGGCGGATGCGCGAGGATGGCGAGCTTCTCGCGCTCCCGCGCGCCCGGCTGATGTCGGTGGTGCAGACGGACCCCGAGCTGAGCGAAATCCTGATGCGCGCTTTCCTGCTCCGGCGCGCCGGCCTGATCAAGGAGGGCGCCGGCGACGCGGTGGTCGTCGGCTCGCGCCATTCGCCGGACACGCTGCGGATCAAGGAGTTCCTCTCCCGCAACGGCCGGCCGTACGAATCGATCGACGTGGAGACCGATCCCGGCGTGCAGGCGTTCCTCGATAAGTTCGGCGTTCGCATCGAGGAAATTCCCTTCGTCATCTGCCGCGGCACGCTGCTCCTCAAGAACCCGAGCAACGCCGAAGTGTCCGATTGCTTCGGTTTCAACGCCGGCATCGACAAGCGCGCGGTGCGCGATCTGGTCGTGGTCGGCGCGGGACCGGCGGGTCTCGCGGCGGCCGTCTACGGCGCCTCCGAAGGGCTGGACGTGCTGGTGATGGAGACCGGCGCCCCCGGCGGCCAGGCCGGCACCAGCATGCGGATCGAGAACTACCTCGGCTTCACCAACGGCATCTCCGGGCAGGAGCTGATGGCGCGCGCGTTCACCCAGGCGGAGAAGTTCGGCGCCGGCGTGGCGGTCGCGTGCGGGGCAGTCACCATCGACTGCGCGCGGAAGCCGTACCGGATCGAGACGACGAGCGGCAAGACGGTGGAGGCGCGGTCCGTGATCATCGCGACCGGCGTCCAATATCGCCGGCCGCCGTTTCCGGGCCTCGAACGCTTCGAGGGCACCAGCGCCCATTACGCCGCCACCAACCTCGAGGGGCAGCTGTGCGCGGGGAGCGAGATCGCGGTGGTCGGCGGCGCGAACTCGGCGGGCCAGGCGGTCTCCTTCCTCTCCCGCACCGCGCGCCAGGTGCACCTGATCGTGCGGCGGGCGGGGCTTGCCGAGACCATGTCGCGATACCTGATCCGCACCGTCGAGGACGCGCCCAACGTGACGCTGCACGCGCAGTCGCAGGTC
>VBLM01000092.1 GCA_005879095.1 Deltaproteobacteria bacterium | reverse complement strand
CCGCAAGCTGGTCGAGGAGAAGCACGCTTTCACCGACTACGGCTTCCTCTTCGAATCGGGCGAGTTTTCCGGCATGCCTTCCGAGCAGGCGAGGCTGACGATCGCCGCCGAGGCGCAGCGGCGCGGCATCGGGCAGCCGGCGGTGAACTACCATCTGCGCGACTGGGGCGTCTCGCGGCAGCGGTACTGGGGGACGCCGATCCCCATCGTCTACTGTCTGCGCTGCGACCCGGAGCACGCCGGCATTCCGGTGCCCGACGCCGACCTGCCGGTGGTGCTGCCGGACATCGACGTGAAGGAAGTGCTGACCGGGAAGGGCGAGCCGCCGCTGGCGAAGGTGGCCTCGTGGGTGAATACGACCTGCCCGAAATGTGGCGGGCCGGCGCGGCGCGAGGCCGAGACGATGGACACCTTCGTCGACTCGACCTGGTATTTCGCGCGCTATCTCGATCCGCACAACGACGCGGTGCCGTTCTCCCGCGCGCAGGCCGATCGCTGGCTTCCGGTCGACGTCTACGTCGGCGGCTGCGCGGTGAGCGAGCCGGCGCAGAAGCTGGTGACGCAGGGCATCGTCAAGGGCCGCGACGGCGAGAAGATGTCGAAGTCGAAGGGCAACGTCGTCTCGCCGCGCGAGATCATCGCCGAATTCGGCGCCGACACGGCCCGGCTGTTCATCCTCTTCGCGGCGCCGGCCGAGAAGGACATGGACTGGTCCGACGAGCAGGTGCAGGGCCAGCACCGCTTCCTCGGCCGCGTCTGGCGGCTGGTGCAGGCCTCGCTGCCGAAGATCCAGGGGGCCAAGGGGGCGGAGGGCGGCGACGAGCTGCGCCGGCGCACGCACAAGACGATTCTGAGAGTGACCCAGCAGCTCGAGCGGCTGCAGTTCAACACCGCGATCTCGTCGTTGATGGAGCTGTCCAACGCGGCGACGGACTGGCAGGGCGACCCGAGCTCGCTGCGCGAGTCCCTGGAGGTGCTGGTGCAGCTGCTGGCGCCGTTCGCGCCGCACATCGCCAACGAACTGTGGCCCGAGCTGGGCCGCAGCGAGGAGCTGTCGACCCTGCACTGGCCGGAAGCCGATCCGTCGCTGGTGGTGGACGACGCCTACCAGATCGCCGTGCAGGTCAACGGCAAGCTGCGCGGCGAAGTCCAGGTGGCGGCGACGGCCGGCGAGGCCGAGATCCGTTCTTCACCGCCGCGACCCGCACGCTCTGCCCGGGCTTCGACCTCACCGGCGCATACCCGCACGCTGCGGAGAAGCAACAGCACACCGCGAAGGCACAAAGGACGCGAAGGGGCGCGAAGGATCTCTTGTTGTTGTACAGCAAGCTGTTCTTCGCGAATCTTCGCGCGCTTCGCGCCTTCGCGGTGTGCTTTTGCTTTGCAGCCGCGTGCGGATATGCGCCGGTGCGCAAGCCGGGGCATGCGATCAAGGTGGCGGCGGTGCGGAATGACACGGCGCAGGCCGAGGCCGGCGGAATCCTCGCGGCGGCGATGCGGACCGAGTTGGCGGGGCGCGGCCGGCTCGGTGCCGACTCGTCGGCATTGCCCGAGCTCGACGTGGAGCTGCTCGCGATCTGGCCGGTGTCGACGTGCTGGGGACGGAAGCGAATCGACGGGCCGCGCTGCGCAGGTTGGCAACGGCGGCCGCGAAAGAGGCGTTGGAACGGTACGAAGTGGCAGAGCGGTTATCTCAGTGACAGGAACGTTCTCCTGCTCCTCCTCGCGAACGCTCACGAATTCGTGGACGAGCTCGGGCTCGAAGCCGACACCGGAGTCGAGCAGGAGCACGAGCTCGTTCTAGGCTTTCGGAGTGGCCTGGTGCGCCGCCTTCGTCAACCGCGAAATTCTGCGTGACGCCTGCGCCTTGTGGATCACGCCCTTCGACGCCGCCTTCGCAATCTGCCGCACCGCCGCCGCGAGCTCGTCCTTCGTCTTCGCCGCATCGCCCGCCGCAGCCGCCTCGCGGAACTTGCGGACGCTGGTGCGCAGCGTCGAAAGGACGTGCGCGTTCCGGACGCGGTGCTTCTGGGACTGCCGGTTCTGCTTCTCCGCCGATCGCGTGTTCGCCAACGAAAACTCCCAAAATTTCGTGAGAAAGGGCGGTCTCGATAGCACCCGTCCCGCGGGGTGTCAACGCTTGTCGGGCCACAGGTTGTCCACGCTCTGTGCGACCCGGATCTCTCGCCGTGTGCGGGTTGTCACGCAGTAAAATGTTCCCTCGGAAGGTCTATTCAAGTTGTCGGAATCACAGCGTTTTACTTGGCTTGATTGTGCACTCCGACAATCCCGAAGAGCGCGGCGAACCATTTGTTTTCTTTCAGGCCTGTCTTCATCCACAACCTGTCCACAACCGCGGCCGGAGCTGTGGGAAACCGCGTCAAACCGTCTTTTTCGCCTCATTCCAGAGCGCGTCCATCTCTGGAAGGTTCGACTCGCGCGGCGATCGCCCCCGCTCGCGCAGCTTCTCTTCGATGTAGTGAAATCGCGATTCGAATCGCCGCAGCGTGCCGCGCAACGCCTCTTCGGGGTGCGCCTTCACCCAGCGGCCGAGGTTCGCCACGGCGAAGAGCAGGTCGCCCAGCTCGGCTTCGATCCTCTCCGGCACGCCCGCATCCATCGCCTCGGAAAGCTCAGCCAGCTCTTCGCGGACCTTGGCCAGCACGGAGCGCGCGTCCGGCCAGTCGAATCCGACCGCGCCCGCCTTCTCCGTCAGCCGCTCCGCCCGCACCAGCGCCGGCAGCGAAACCGGCACGCCGCCGATCGCGGACCTCTCGGAAAGCCCCTTCTCCTTCCGCTCCTCGGCCTTGATCCGCTCCCAGTTCTTCACCACCTCGCGCGACCCCGAGACCGAGACGTCGCCGAAGACGTGCGGATGGCGACGCGTCAGCTTGTCCGCGATGGCGTCGCAGACGTCGGCGAAGTCGAACTTGCCCTCTTCGCGCGCGATCCGCGCCTGGAAGACGACCTGGAAGAGGAGGTCACCCAGCTCCTCGCGATGGTGAGCCGCGTCGCCCGCTTCGATGGCCTCGATCACCTCGTGGGCTTCCTCGAGGAGGTAGGGAGTGAGCGAGCGCAAGCTCTGCTCGCGATCCCAGGGACAACCGCCCGGGTCGCGCAGCCGGTCCATGATCTCGAGCAGCCTCGTCATCGCGACCGCGGCTTTGGTCTCATCCGCCATCGGTTCGCGCTTATCACGAAAGGGGGACACGATGGGCGCTCCGCGCCGCGATCATGTCCCCGTCGCGGTACACCCCCTGAATCCCGGCACTTTCCTTGCTGCTACGAGCGGCTAGCGGCTAGGATGGCCGGGTGATCGAAAGGCCGCCTTTCCCCACGGTTCGCGGGGTCCGCACTGCTTTTGTCGCGGCCGTACTCGCGCTCGCCTCGCTTTCCGCGCGCGCGCAGGACATTCCGAATCCGCCGCTTCCCGGCGCCGGCAATCCCGCGCCGCCGCCCGCGCCGGCGCCGCAGCCGCTCGCCAACCGCGGCATCATCATGCCGGTCGAGAAGAGCGCCGACATCCAGACGCACTGGAGCGCGCGCCGCGACTATCTGCGCGACCGCGACGAGCGCCGCGCCGACGACGAGGAGCAGCACGTCCGGCAACTGAAGGACGACCTCGCCATCGAGAACCTTTTCTTCATCGGCGGCGCGCTCATCCGCGAGAGCCACGAGGCCCTGGCCGCCGGCGCGCCGGTCCTCGCGGTGCAGCGCTGCAAGCTCGCGGTCGAGTTCGCTCCGGCCCTGCCCGAAGCGCACCTCTGCCTCGCCCGCGCTCTGGTGGCCGAGAATGCCTCCGCGATCAAGCCGGCCTTCAACGAGGTGACGGCCTCGGTGCAGGCCGATGGGAACGATCCGCGCATCTCGCGCGCGGTGCTCGCCAACGTCCTCGGGACGCTCTTCGTCGGCCTGTTGGCGGCCGCCCTGGCGTTCGTGCTGGTCCTCTTCGCGCGCTACGCCAACCTCTACGCGCACGATGTCCACCACCTCTTCCCGGTTGGCGCGCGGCGCTGGCAGACGAAGATGCTGGCGCTGGTGCTCCTGTTGTTGCCGGTCTTTCTGCAGATGGGGCCGGTGCCGCTCATCTTCACCGTCCTGTTGGCGGTCGCGCTCTATGCCACCTCCGTCGAAGTGATGCTCGCCTGCGCGCTGCTCGGCGTTCTGGCCGCATCGCCGTGGATGGCCGAGGGCATCGCCCGGGTGGCCGCGTATGGCGGGCCGTCGGTCGACGTGTGGCTGATCGAGCACGGCCTCGGCACCGGTCCGGAAGTGCAGCGGCTGCAGAAGCGGCTCGACAGCTCCAACGAGCTGGCGGTCGACTTCGCCCTGGCGCGCAAGGCGAAGCGCGACGGTGACTTCGCCGGCGCGGAAAAGCTCTACCAGCGCGCGCTCGAGGCCAGCGGCGCGAGCTCGCTCGGGCTCGCCGCGGTGCACAACAACCTCGGCAACGTCTACCTGCTGGAGGACGACGCGCAGAAGGCACTGTCGCAGTACCAGACGGCCATCGACCTGAAGGAGAGCCTCGCCGCGCCTCACTTCAACATCAGCCGCGCCCTCGGCCTGGGCGGCGTCGAGACGCTGGAGAAGGTCCAGGCCGAACAGGCGCGCGCGCTGGAGCTCGACCGGGCCGCGATGGACGCTTTCACCGGCGGGCAGCTGCAGGCGAATCGCAAATCGAACAAGTTCGTCATGGACGTGACGCTGCCCGACGACCTGCTCTCGCCGCTGCTCGACAACGAGGAGCGCGTGGCGGAGCCGGTGGGCGACGAGCTGCGCGCGCAGCTGGCCGGCGGCCTGCCGTCGGGAATGGCATCGTTTCTGCCGATCCTGGCAGCGTGCGGAGTCCTCGCGCTGCACCTCGGCCGCGGCCGCGTCCGCCCCAGCGGACGTTGCGAACGGTGCGGCCGCGAGGTGTGCAAGCGCTGCGATCCCGACGCGCGGCCCTCGGAAGCGCTCTGCGCGCAGTGCGTCAACGTCTTCATCCGCCGCACCGGCGTCGACGCAGCCGAGCGCATCCGCAAGGAGTACGCGGTGCAGGCGTACCACCGCCGCCGTCACGTCATCGCCCGCGCGCTGGCCGTGCTCTCCGGCGCCGGCCACGTGATGATGGGCTACCCGTTGCGCGGGATCTTCTTCCTGCTGGTCACCGCGTCGCTCGCCGCCAGCGTCGTCCTCTGGCGCGGGCTGCTTCACGATCCGATCGCCGTGCGCAGCGGGGTCTCGTTCTTCCGCATCGGCGTCACCGTGGCCTGCCTGATCGCCATCTACGCCTTCTGCCTGCGCGACCTCGTCAACCGGCAGCGCGCCGAGGAAGGGGCCTGATCGATGGCTCTCTCCGGCACTCTGAAAGATTTCGGCATCGCCGACATCCTTCAGCTGATCGGCCACCAGACGAAGACCGGGCGCCTGACGCTCAAGACCGGCACCGAGGAAGTCGAGGTCTTCTTCATCGACGGCAACGTCGTCTTCGCCAGCGAGCGTCAACGCAACTCCAAGAATTTGTTGGGTAATCTACTGCTGCGCGCGGATCTCCTGTCCAAGGAGCAGCTTGACGAGGCGCTCTCGGTCCAGCAGCGGACCCTGAAGCGGCTGGGCGACATCCTCGTCGAGGGCGGGCAGGTCACGCA
>VBLM01000534.1 GCA_005879095.1 Deltaproteobacteria bacterium | reverse complement strand
GAATTCGCTCGCGAGCTGCAGCAGCGCGATCCCCGCGATCACGAGGATGCCGAGGACGCGGTCTTTCCGGAGGGCCACGGCGGGATTGTACGCCGGTCCGCAGAGGAGGTCGCTTCGTCCCTGGACGGGCGCCTCTCGTCGGACGCGGTCGATTCGGGTCTTCCGAATGACGACACTCGTGCCATGAACCCGATGACCTGCATCGCGCTGTTGCTCGTCTTTTCGGCGCGTCCGATCGTGCCGCCCGCTGCGCTTCCGGAGGCCGTGGAAGCGGGCCGCCGGCCATCGTCGCCTCCTGGGTGGCCTGCACAGGCGACGGTCGCGTGGCGAGGCCCGTGGATCATGCGGCCGGACCTCTACGACCATCGCTACATCACCTGGTAGGTGCCTCCGACTTACGTCGGTGACGGTTTTCGCGGATACTGACGTTCTCTGAGTGGATCCGGGGGGAAGCCATGAGGATCGCGACCGTATCGTTGATGTTGCTCGCCGCCTGCGGTTCAGGCGTCGATTCGAGGGTGACCCGGCGCGCGACGGCCCTCTTCGACTGCAACGATCGGTTTCAGCGGTTCGCCTGCGCCGATCCCGCCGACCCGGACAAACGCTTCGTCTGCCACGGCACCGGATCGGTAACGAACCCCTACGTCAAGCTGGCGATCTCGCGGAGCTCCCAGGGACACGTGCCGGGCGTCTCCCACGGGACGCATGCCTCGCCCGACCAGGCGGCGGGCGCCAGCGGCGCCGACGTGGGCGCCGGCCCCGGCCTCGACTGCGAGTGCGCGCAGCGCAACTGCCAAAGCGACTGCACCGGAGCGCGCGACGGCGATTCGTGCGACGACGGAAACCTCTGCACGGGCGACGGCGCCTGCCTCTCGGGCGTCTGCCAGCCAGGGGCGCCGGCCTGCGCGCCAGGTGTGCCCGTCGACGAATGCACCGTGACGAGCGGCGCCTGCGATCCGGCCAGCGGCGAGTGCCTCACCGAGCCCCGTCCCGCGGGCTCGTCCTGCGAGGGCGGCAAGGTCTGCGACGGCGCCGGTTCTTGCGTGCAGTGCCTCTCCGCGGCCACCTGCCCCGGCGTCGACGACGCTTGCGGATCGCGCACCTGCTCGGCCGGGACGTGCGGCCAGACGTTCGCCGCCGCCGGAACGTCGTGCGGAACCGATCTGGCCTGCGACGGCAGCGGCTCCTGCGCCGGCGTGGGGCGGATGGTGATCAACGAGGTCGAGTCCAGCGGCGGCGTCCCGGGCGACTGGGTCGAGCTGTTCAACGCCGGCAAGGCCGACGCCGACATTTCGGGATGGAAGTTCCTCGACAACGACGATGCGCACAAACCGTACGTCATCCCGTCCGGGACCGTGATCGCGGCGGGCGGCTACTACCTGCTCGAGGAGGCGGCCTTCGTCTTCGGGTTGGGCGCCGCGGATTCGGCGCGGCTCTTCGACGCGACCGGAAGGCTGGTCGAGCGCTTCGACTGGACGGTCCACGCCACGACGACCTACGGGCGTTGCCCGAATGGCTCGGGCCCCTTCGTCACCACCGGCGGCTCGACCAAGGGGGCCGCGAACAATTGCGGCGGCGGCTCGTCGAGCGCGCAGCCGTGGCCGGGCCGCAACCAGGTGGCCATCGTCGACGACACCGGGGTCTTCGGCGGCAACCTGAGCGACCTCTTCTACGAGCCGGGCGTGCTCTGGGCCGTCCGCAACGCACCCTCGACGCTCTTCCGGCTCGTCTGGAACGGGTCGGTCTGGACGCCCGACCCGGCCGGCGGCATGACGTTGCATTATCCAGGAGGGACCGGCAGCCCCGACGCGGAGGGCGTCACGCGGGCGGAGGGAGCGATCTACGTCGCCACCGAGCGCGACAATGACGTTTCCGGCGTGAGCCGCAAGAGCGTTCTCCGTTTCGACGTCGCGCAACCGGGCGCGGAACTGGTCGCGACGCACGAATGGAACCTCAACGCGGCTCTGCCCGCCACCGGCGCCAACCTGGGCCTCGAGGCGATCACCTGGATCCCCGACGGCTTCCTCGTCGCCAACGCGTTCGCGGGCTACGACCCGTCGCAATATCCGAACCACGGAAGTGGATTGTTCTTCGTCGGCCTGGAGAGCAACGGCGCGGTCTACGCGTTCGCTCTCGATCACCTCAGCGGCAGCTCCAGCCTGGTGGCGACCTTCGCGAGCGGCGACTCGACCAGCAAGGCGCTCTATTTCGACGGCGACACCGGCTATCTGTGGAGTTTCTGCGGCGCAAGCTGCGGAAACCAGTCCGCGGTGCTGACGCCGGCCGGAGCGAGCTTTGCGGTGCGGCGAAGGTTCGCCAAGCCGAGCACGATGGCCAACATTTCCAACGAGGGCATCGCCATCGCCCCCGACGCCGAATGCAACGGAGGGTTCAAGCCGTTCTTCTGGGCTGATGACGCGAATACGGGCGGCCACTCCCTCCGCGCCGATTCGATTCCTTGCGGGAAGTTC
>VBLM01000533.1 GCA_005879095.1 Deltaproteobacteria bacterium | reverse complement strand
CTTGCCCGCGACCGCGACGTTGACGGTCTTGCTGAAACCGGTCCCGGCGGCGGTGATGACGTACGTGGCCGCCGTCGCGTTCGATGCATAGGTGACCTTGGCGACGCCGTTCGCGTCGGTGGTCACCGGCGTCGCCGGATTGAACGTGAACTTGCTTGCGGGAGCGTTGGTGCTGAAGGTGAGGCTCAGTCCGGGCACCGGGTTGTTGTTCGCGTCGAGCACTGTCACGCTCAGCGACGAGCCACTGGCGCCGTCGTCGCTGATCGTCGAGGGCGAGGCGACGAAGCTGCTGTTGCCGGCCGACGGCGATCCCGGCACGAACGTGAACGGCACGGTCTGGGCGAGCGTGAAGAGCGCGATGATCAACGCCTTCGGGCCGGGGGTGCCGAGCAGCGCGACCGCAACCGTCTTGGTCTCGGCGACCGTGCTGGTGAACGAGAACGAGGTCCGCCCGGCCGAATCGGTGGGCGCGACCGTGCCCACGACGACGCCGTTCGACGGGCTGACGCCGATGAGGGGCGTGACCCCGGAGACGGCGTTGTTCTGCGTGTCGAGCAGCGTCACCCGCACGTTGGCGTGCGCGGTCCCGTTCGCGGTAAGCGGGTTGCTCGTCGGCGTGACCGGATCGACTTCCACGATCGAGATGCCGGGGTTCACGCCGCCCGGCGTGACCGTCAGCGGCTTGTCGTCGATGTGGACGGTGCCGCCGGCCGGCAAGTCGACGTCGGCGGTGATGGTGTAGGTGCCTGCCTTGCTCGAGGTGAGGTCGGCGGCATACGTCGCGGTGCCGGAGTCGTAGGTCGGGAACGTGAACGTGCACTCCGCGCAGGAAGTGCCGGTCGCGCTGGTGCCGTTCTTGGCGTCGATGGTGAGGTTCTGATTCGGCGTCGCGTTGCCGAACTTGTCCTTGAGCACGACCGAGACGTGCGTCGGATGGCCGGGGTCGGCGCTGACCGTGCCCAGTGTGAGCGTCATGGCGGTCGGGCTGGAGGCCGGATCGCCGGGGACGAACAGGGTCTCCTGCGGCGTCGTCACCGCGCCGCCGGTGACGCTGACCTGGCGCCAGCCGGTCAGCTGGGCGCTGTAGAAAGCCGAGTACAGGCCTGCCTCGTCGGTCTTGCCGCTGTCCGGAAGCTGCGTCGGGGTGATGGTGTCGCCGGTCGGCTTCGCGGCGGTGCTCGAGCAGGGATCGCCGGAGGTGGCGGTGCAGAGCAACGTGCTGAAGGCGATCGGGACGCCCGCGATCGGGTTGTCGAACGCGTCGGCGACGTACGCGATCACCGCGAAATTATGGCTGTCGTCCGCCGGCGTCGGCGTCCCGTCGGCCGCGCCCACCACGACGAAGTACGACATCGACACGTTCGGGTTGCCGGCCGTGACCTGGACCGGCAGGGAAACCACCTTGTCGCCGGAGGCGTCGATGATGTGGATGTCGACGCCATCGCTGCCGGCCTTGGTGGCGACGAAGCTCGCCGTCACCGTGCCGTCCGGCATCGTGAGGAGCGGCGCGTTCCGGATGCCCTCGCAGTTCGCCGGCGGCGATTTGTCACCGCAGTACCTGGTCTCGAAGGCGTCGGGCGCGACGGTGTTGCCGCTGTTCTCGTTGCCCGCCGGCGCGCTGAACCAGACCTCGGCGTCCTGGACGATGTTGTCGAACCGGTCCCTGGCCAGCAGCGTGATCGTCACCTTGTCGGTGGTGCCCGCCGCGATGGTGCAGATCGCGTCGTGAGGCACATCGGAGTCGCACTCGTTGTTGGGGTCGACCGCTCCCACGTATGCGGCGAGCGGGCTGTGGGCGGGATCGATCAATCCCGGGTTGAAGGTGACGACCTGGACGGCGTGGAGGCCCGCGACGTCGACGAGGATCGTCGCTTCCTGCGCCACGGTCGAGGTGACCGTCGCGGTGAACGATCCGTCACTGGCGGTCGTGCCGACCGCGGGCTTGACCACCAGGTCCTTGCCGACTGGGGTGATGGTCACCGGCGCGTTGGCGATCAGGTTGCCGTTGGCGTCCCGGACGACGAGGTGGATCCGGATTCCCTTGGCCGTGTCGACCTCGACCACCGGCGGGCTGACGCCGTCGTCGGCGGTGATCTTGATCGAGGAGGCCTTGGTCGCGTCGAGGCTGCAACCGGTCGCCCCGGCGAGGCAGGCGACATTCTTCTGGTCGGCGACGAACGTCACGGTCGACAACGCCACGCCCGGCGAGTTGCCCGAGCTGATCACGGTGCCGGCCACCGCGTGGATCGTCTTGGGCTCCGCCTTGGTGCTGGTGAGCTTGCCGGTGACCTGGCCGACCGAGTTGGTGGACAGCGACGGCTGGGTGAGCGTGTTGTTGCTGCCGTCCACCGAGAGGCGGACGCCGCGGCTGGAGAGCGGGTTGCCGGCTGCGTCGCGCACCGTGACCGTGATCGTCACCTCGTCCTGCCCGTCGGCGACGGCGGTCGATTGCGAGATGTCGATGGTCGACTTGGCGGCGTCGATGGCGGCGCCGGTGACGCAGGTGCCGCCCGCGTTACAGACGCCCCCGGCGAAACA
>VBLM01000531.1 GCA_005879095.1 Deltaproteobacteria bacterium | reverse complement strand
AGCGCGGCGAACGGCGCGTAATCGGGATCGCCCAGGTGCGCGTCGATGGCGTCGCGGATGAACCGCTCGTGCGCGGCCCAGCCGAGCTCCAGCGCGCCTTTGGGCGGCGGGACGTCGCCGCGGCCGAAGAAGCTCGGGCCCTCGCCGTCGATCTGCTTCTGCAAGTCGTCCCAGCTCTGCCCGTTGCGCGCTTCCGACGAATCCTGGAGCGGACAGATCTTCGAGTTGAAATCGACCACCCGGACGTCGCCGACCTGGAAGATGCGGTTGAAGGGAAAGAGGCGGCAGGTGTGCGGTTTCTGGGCGTAGCCGTGGTCGGTCTCGATCGCGCAGAGGCCGTCGGGCCGGAGCATCCAGCAGCCGTCGGTGACGTCCACGACCTGCGCGAAGTGGGCGTTCAAGGGATGGACGAGCGAGGCCATCCTCGGCTCGAGCCGCGCGAAGCGCACCACCTCGTCGCGCGCCTCGAGCGCGATGCCCTTGCCCTTGCAGCAGAAGGAGCCGCAAGAGGGGCAGTCGTAGCGCAGCGTGCGATCGGAGAAGGTGAAAAAACTCTCCATCTACTGCTACTGCTTGGCGGCGGCGGGCGCGGCAGGCGACGCCGTATTGACCGGCGGCGTCTGCTGCTGCTGCACCTCGGCCGGCGGGTCGACGACCAGCAGGCACTTCGCGTTGGCTGGCTTGGGGATGCTGAACCAGCGATTGATGTCGTGGCAGGTGTAGCGGCACGTGCCGTTCTCAGCGCGGCCCTCGTCGGTCATCACGCACTTGCCCGGGTTGTCGAGCTCGAGCAGCGCGGCCTTGATCAGGCCCTTCTCCTGCTGGTCCTGCTCCGCCGCGTAGGCCTTCTCCAGCTCGCCCTTGGCGGCCACGTCCTTGTGGTTGCGGATGTACTCGAGCATCAGCTCCTTCGCCTTCCACTCCGTCTCGGCGGGGAGCATGGCGGCGAGCTGCGGGACCGTCTTCCAGCCCGGCGTCATCATCAGGCGGTAGAGCGCGCCGAGGTAGACGTTCTTGCGCGCCTTCTCCTTGTTGGTGAGCGCCTTCTCCATCGCGGCGACGGAGTCCTTGCCGCCCGCGGAGGCGAGCGCGTCGAGCGCGAAGCAGGCGTAGACCGGGTACTCGTCCTTCACCACCGGGCACTTCTCGAGGACCTCGGCGTAGACGGGGACGGCCTTTTCGCCGAGCGCCTTGACCGCGCGCTGCACGGTCGCGGGCTGGTTGCCGCGGATGCAGTCGTGCTCGATCATCCCGCGCCGCGTCTGGTCGTTTTCCAGATCGGCGGGAAGCCGCTGGTCGCGGCTGATGGCGATGGCGAAGAGCCGCGCGTTGAGCCCCTGCGGGAAGCAGGACGGGGCTTTCACGTCCGGG
Organism: Deltaproteobacteria bacterium; assembly: GCA_005879095.1. Lineage (GTDB taxonomy): Bacteria > Myxococcota > Myxococcia > Myxococcales > 40CM-4-68-19 > 40CM-4-68-19. The sequence goes on along the minus strand of VBLM01000531.1, from coordinate 1,482 downwards.
GCGAGCTGCTCGATCTCTTTGAGCTCGCGCGCGTTCTTCGAGTCCGCGCTGTTGTAGTCGTAATAGACATATCCGCCGAGAGCGAGAGCGCCTGCGCCGATGAGGATCGTGGAGAGTTTCATGGGAACGGATGGTACTTCCACGGGTGGGCAAGCGGCTACATGAAAGTGGTGTTAAGGTCCGCGGCCCGGTGATGCTGCAGCTCGTCGAAAAACCGTCGCAGGAGGCTTTGGAGCGGGGAGCGATCCTGCAATTTTCGCGCTGCCCGGTCGAGCTGCCTTCGGCCGAGGATCAGCAGTTTCTCAGAGAGGGCCTGGGGCCTTTTTTACGCAGGAAGAACGTCTCCTGGTACCCGCTGGCGGAGAAGCTGACGGGCTTGCAGGCGCCTGCCAGCGTGGCCGCCCGGGCGGGGCGCCTTTTGCGCGAGCATTCACTGCGGGTGCGCGAGTTTCTCGTTTCCGCGATCCCGGAGTTCACCCGCGGTTGGGAGCCGGGGACGTGCAGTTTCCGGCCGCTGGAGGAGAAGGGGCGCGGGCTTTCGTCGCATGCCTCGAACGAGCTGGTGCACGTCGACGCGGGCGCGTACGGAGCGACGCACGGCGATCGCATCCTGCGCTTTTTCGTCAACCTCAACCCGTCGCGCGATCGGATCTGGATTTCCAAGGGCAGCTTCGAGGAGCTGTGGCGGCGGCATGGCGCTTCCGCCGGCGTGGTTTCGGGCGGGCTCGAGCCGACGCCTTTTGGGCGCGCGTACTCGGCGGTGCTGCGCGTGTTTCCCATGGGGCGCGTGATCGATACGTCGCCGTACGATCGGCGCATGCGCCGCTTCCACAACTGGATGAAGGACACGCCCGCGTTCCAGGAGGGGCCTTCGCAGCGATTCGCGTTTCCGCCGTACTCGGCGTGGATGGTGCTGACCGACGGCGTCAGCCACGCCTGCATCGAGGGGCAGCACGCGCTGGTGGACACGTTCATCGTGCCCTTGAAGAACTGCAAGCTGCCGGCGCCGTATCATCTGCTGGCGGGTCTCCGCGCTTGAGACGGACCGTGTTGGTGCTGCGGTTTTCCGCGGTCGGGGACGTGGTGCTCACCTCGCCCGCCATCGACGCACTGCGCGCCGGCTGGCCGGATGCGCGCATCGTCTATGCGATCAAGGAACGGCTCGCGGGTTTGGTGACGCACAATCCCAACGTGGATGAGGTGATCGCGCTTCGAGCGGGCGAGGGACCGCTGTCGTACGCGCGGCGATTGCGCGCGGTGCAGCCGACCGTCGTGCTCGACTTGCACGGAAAGATACGTAGTAAAATTTTGCGCCTGCTGATACCCGGCGTGCCCAAGGTCGTCTGGCACAAGCGCGACTTTCGCGACACGCTGCCGGTCAAGCTCGCGCTGCGGCCATATCGGTCGTCGATGCTCTTCGCCGATCGGTATCACGCTGCCGTCGAGGAGCTGGTCGGGCGCAAGCTGCCGCGCGGGCGGCTG
>VBLM01000529.1 GCA_005879095.1 Deltaproteobacteria bacterium | reverse complement strand
GCACCCGCCCGGCCGACTGGGAGCGCGCGTTCGGCATCTCTGAGCCGGTCGGTCTCACCGATCTCTTCGCCAGTGCCGCGCACCGCGCGCTGACCTCGCTGCACGAGTTGGTGGGCGGCGACTACCGGCGCACGCGCGATTCGATCACCGATCTCTTCGTCACCTCGATGCCCGGGCTGGAAGCGAGCGACGCGCTCAACATCGGGCTGGTGCCGCAGGCGCTGCGGGCGCTGCTCGGCCTCTCGCCGCGGGCCCGCGCGCAATTCATCGTCGGCACCAGTGACTCCGGCGCATGGACGTTCGCGCAAGCCGTGCGCACGGCGCGCAACGCGGAACAGCCCGCCACCGTGCTGGTCGTGGCCGGGCAGATCATCCCCTCCGGCTACGTCTCGCAGTACCAGATCCGCACCGTGCTGGGAGAGGACGATCAATCGCGCGGCCTCGACATGCTGGCGGTCGGCGATCTGCTGATGGACGTCTTCCGCCGCAACCTCGGCCTCGAGCGCGAGGAGCTGGAAAGATTTCTCGCCCGCGTCTCCGCGCGCAAGCACCAGACCGGCACCCACTATTCGGCCGGCATCCACTCGGGAAAACCGTACAAGCGCGACGCGCGGCGCACACCCTATTTCGACGCCGGCGACATCGCCGTGCCCTGCTGCGGCGCCGCTGCCACCATCGTCACCTCCGACGAGTCGCTGGTGGAAGCGATCGCCGCGGTGCGCACGCCGCGCTTTCGCACCGCGCCGGTCACCGAAGTGCTCGGCGTGGGCGAAGGCTCGAGCAACCAGAACCTGTTGCAGCGGAAATCGCCGCTCCTGTTCGGCACCGCGGTACGCGACGCGTTCGCCGATCTGGCCGACGACGCGAGCCTGCCGATGTCGACGTTCGGCTCCTGCGCGTTCGGCGTGGTGCACGACGCGTTTCCCTCGATCGAGCTCTCGTTCCTGCTCGGCATCGGCCTCGGCTGGGATCGCGCGCAGGAACGAATGGCTGAGGGCTGGTCGAATCCGGTGGGCGGCCTCTTGAGCTTCGGCCACGCGCTCGGCGCATCGGGCCTGGTGCAGGTGAACAAGGCGCATCATCTGTTCTGCGTCGATTCCCGCTATTTGATGGAGCAAGCGGGCAAGAAGCGGCAGGGCTTCCGGGAGGACGGCGCCCTCGCCTTCACCACCTCGGTGGGCGGGCCGCTTTCGCACATCGTCGGCGTGCTCCTGCGCGGCGGATACCAGGAGGTCAAGCCGGTGCGGCGATCGGGCAACGGCGAACGGATGCCGTTGAGCGCGCAGTGGCGCGCGAAGCGCTACCAGATGCGGCTGGTTCTGCCCTCGTACCTGCGCGGCCGGGAGGGCGCGTGGCTCGTCGAAGGCACCACCTACGTCAGCATTCGCAGCTGCCTGCGCGCGCTCAAGCCCGACGACATCGGCCGGCTGACGTTCGACGGGATCGAAGAGCTGGTCGCGCTCGAACGGCTGCACGAGCTGCGCCACCGGCTGCGGACGGTGGTCTCCATCGTGCAGCAGGAGACGGAGCGGCTGGCATCGATGTTCGACGTCTTCCGGCTCTTGACCGACGAGGTGCGCGAAATCGCCGCCGAGTACCGCGGCCGCGGCCTGCTCACTCCCGCGGCGATGGCGCTCACCGACGACAAAGTCGCCGATCGGCTCAAGGAATGCCTGCGGGTGCCGCTGGCCATCCTCTGCAAGCCGACCGCGGACGGCGCGGCGCGCGAGCTGCGCTTTTTGCCGCAGGGCGCGGTCACCGTGGACGCGCTCGACGAAGTCGAGCTGGCGATGCCCGACTGCACGCCGGTTCCGGCTGGCCCCGAGCAATTGCCCTTCTGGAACGTGCGCGCAGCGCGGCCGCCGGCCCCTGCCCCGGAGCCGCACACGGCGGTGCCGGCAGCCATCGTCGACGCGCTCGTCGCTCGCGCGGGCGGAGCGAAGACGGCTGCCGAGCTGGAGCTGCTCCGGCTCTGGTTCGCTCCCGATCCGCCACGGGCGATGCTCGAGCGGGCGCTGCGCGGAGCGGGCGCGAAGGGTGTCGAAACGCCGCCGCGCGTGCGCGCCGTTTTTTATGCCGGTGAGATCGCCGACCCGGGGATCCTCGTCGATCCCGGCGCCGCCCACGAGCTGCTCGGCGCCGCGGCGCGCGAGGCCCGCGCGTATCTCGAGGCTTACGAATCGAACGTCGTGCAGGTGGGGCCGATGCTGCTCGCGGTCGCGTTCGAACGGCCGCCGTTCCGCGCGCTCGGAGTCGAGCCGCTGCTTTCCGCGGCGCGATTCGCGCTGGAGGTCGCGCGCGGGGCGCAGGAGCACGGCATCGCGCTGCGCGGCGCGGCCTGCTCGGGAGAGGGCGCGGTGTTCGACGACGCCAGCGGCCGTCCGGCGGTGGCGTCGCCGGCGGCGCAGCACGCGGCCGAGCTGCTCGCTGCTCTTCGATCGCGCTCGGGGCGGCGCTCGGCATTCGCGCTGATCGGCGCCTCGCCGCTCCTCGTCCAGCTCCTCGGCCAGCGCCTCTCGGGGTGGGAAAAAGCGCTGGATGGGCCTGAAGATGCGACGGTGTGGGTGGCCGCCTCCTGAAGCCCTACACGAACTTTTGTATGCGCAGCCGCTGTTGTGGATATGCTCATGACGATGCACTTCCTTTTGATCTGTCTCGCGATCGGCGCGCCGATTCGCTCTCAGGTGCTGCCGCCGATCGGTCCGTTCGAGGCGGAAATGGCCCGGCCCGCCGCTGCCACCGAGCCGGATGACGCCGACGAAGGGGACGAAGCTGACGACGGCGAGTCCGAGTTGGCAGAGCCGACCGGCGCCGCCGGACCCGACATCCGCTATTCCGCCGATCTCTCCGACGACGAGCTGCAGCGCCGCTGGACGGACGACCTCGAATCGCTCGGCAGCATCTCGGTCGGCTTCGCCGATCAGGGCCGGCTGATCAACGCCGCGCGGATGCCGCAGGACGACGCCTGGATTCTCGAGCGTCCGACGCTTGCCTACGGAACGCGCGAAGCGGTCGAGGCGCTGATCAACGCGTTCCGCGCGGTGCGCAAGCAGTTCCCCGAATCGGCGCCGGCGCGGCTCAGCCACATCGGCAACGAGGACGGCGGCTATCTGCGGCCGCACCACTCGCACCAGTCGGGCCGCGACGCCGACATCGGCTTCTTCTACAGGAACGACAAGGTCCCGGGGCGCGGCGTCCGGCGCGAGAAGCTGATGGATCCGGCGCGCAACTGGGCGCTGGTCAAGACGCTGATCACGCAGTCGGACGTGCAGGTGATCCTCGTCGACCGCGGCATACAAAATATTTTGCGCGCCTGGGCGCTGGCGAAGGGCGAGGATCGCGACTTCGTCGACCGCGTCTTCGCCAGAGGGCACCACGCGCTGGTCCAGCACGCGCGCCATCACAAGGACCATTTCCACGTCCGCTTCTACGCGCCGCGATCGCAGGAGCTCGGCCGGCGTGTGCAGCCGCTCCTCGCGCAGCGGCCCGAGCAGAAACTCGTCATGCATAAGGTCCGGGGCGGCCAGACGCTGGGGCACATCGCGCGGACCTACGACACCACCGTCAAGGCGATCCAGATCGCGAACCACATGCGCGGCAGCTTCCTGCATCTCGGCCAGCAGCTGCGGGTTCCGCTGCGCAAGCCCTGCACGCACTGTCCGCTGCCGCCGCCGGTGGTGGTGCCGCCGCGCTGCCTGCCGGCGTCGACGGTGGCCTCCGCTTCAGCGGAAACCGGCGTGAGCGAGTAGCCGGACGAAGTAATACTGCGCGGTGCCGTCGTGCGAGAGTGCGCTGCGCTTGAAGAGCAGCGGCGCGTCGAACTGCGCGTCGGTCAGCGTGGAGTACGTGCGGTCGTCGAACGGCTTCAGCGCCCGCAGATCGTTCGCCATGTGCTGGCTGTTGCCCAGCGTTCCCGCGTTGTCGGTGTAGACCACCGCCATCCGCCCGCCGCTGCGAGCGTACGCCTCGAATTGCGAAAGGTTGTCGTAGACCGAGTCGAGCAGGATCACCTGCGTGACGTGGTCGGTGAGGCCGCCCCGATCGAGGGTGTGCGCGAGCGCGCGGTAGCCGCCGCTGTGGCTCGTCAAAGCGATGCTGCCGAGATCGGATTCGCCGTACGCGCGCCCGACGAGAGGCGCGCTCGACGAGGACCAGCGCGGCGTTGGCGCCGCTCTGATCGAGCTGGCCGATCAGGTTGTGGGCGATGCGGACCGGGCCGCCTTTGACACACGCCGAGCCGTGCGCTTCGCCGTCGTTTTCGATGCAGTTGACCCAGCCGTGGTAGTGGACGACGAGGTTCAATCGGCCGTCCGCCTTGAAACCCTTGCCGAGGTGGACGAGCGCGGTCGGGTGCGCGCCAGGAAATGGTGTGTTTACGAGGGTATAGAGATGGCGCGCGGGCGCGAGATCCTGCCCGTCAGCCTCGTCGATCCCGGGCCCACCGCAAGCGGCGGCGAGCAGCAGCGCGGAGAGCAACGTTCGCATGTGCGGCGTCTAGCCGATCTTCAGCTCGAACGGCATCGGTCAGTAGGGTTTCTGCCCGATGAAGTTGCCGGGCGGCTCGTAGTCGCAGACCCAGAAGTCCCAGTTGGTCTGACCCGGAAACGGCGAGTTGGTCGTGCAGACCGAGTGCGCGCAGCCGACGCGCAGCGTGTCGCGCCAGACCAGCTGCGTGTAGTGGCCGCACACCTTGCCGGATGCGCAGGTGTTGCTCGCGTGGTCGTAGTCTTTCACTTCGCCGGCCCAGGCCGCGACCACGCCCTGCAGCGACCAGCCGCCGGCCGGCGCGTTCGCGGCGATGTTTTCGCCTCGCGTCCCGCGGCCCGCGTTGTGCTCGTAGGTGCAGTTGTTCGCCCATGCTTGGGCGACTTGCATCGCGTCGGCGGACCAGGTGAGCGTCGGCAATGACGGTGACGGCGCCGGCTGCGCACCGCGCCGGACGGTGTTGTGCGCATCGAGCCACGCCTGCGCTTCTTCCGTGGGCGGCGGTGTAGACGGAGCGCTGCGCTCGATACCCGGCTGCATGCCCGGCTCACAGGCGAGCATGCAAGCGAGCACCAGCAGCCAGCGCATGCCTGCAAGATAGGCCGTCGCCATCTTTCGGCAATGAGTGCCCTGTCGCGCGGAGTCCTGATCATCGCCGGTCTCGTCGTCGTCGCCCTGGTGGCCGTCTGGTTCAACCTCGCGCACATCGTGAAGACCGAGGTCGAGAAGGAGGGCAGCAAGTCGTTGCGACTCGAGACTACCCTCGACACCGCGAGCATCGCGCTCTTCGGCGGGAAGCTCGATCTGCACGGATTCGCCATCGGCTCGCC
>VBLM01000530.1 GCA_005879095.1 Deltaproteobacteria bacterium | reverse complement strand
GAAAGAGATCTACGACGGCGACCTCGACGCGCTGGTCGAGACGACGTCGTTCGGCACCAACGGCGGCCGCTGGAAGCTGGTCAGCATCCACGCGGTCTCGGGCACCAACGCGGCGCCGAGCGCTGCGGTGTGCCTGGAGATGAAGGACGGCCGGCGGGTCGAGGACGCGGCGGTCGGCGACGGACCCGTGGACGCGGTCTTCAAGAGCATCGAGCGGATCACCGGCGTGAAAGCGCAGCTGCGCGACTTCCGCATCGTCAGCATGACGCCCGGCGAGGACGCGCAGGGCGAGGTGCTGATCGAGGTCGAGCACGACGGACGAACGTACGGCGGCCGCGGCGTCTCCACCGACATCATCGTCGGCAGCGCACGCGCGTTCCTCGAGGTGGTGAACCGGATCTCGGCGGGCCGGCCGCGCGCAGTGCGGCCGGTGATCGACGAAGAGGTCGCCTGTGGCGCAGTCTAGAACTCTCTTGGACAAGATCTGGGACGCGCATCTGGTGCGGCCGGAGACGGAGGACGCGCCGGCGATCCTCTATGTCGATCTGCACCTGGTGCACGAGGTGACCTCGCCGCAGGCGTTCACGGTCCTGCGCGAGCGAGGCCTTCGCGTGAGGCACCCGGAAAGAACGGTCGCGACGATGGATCACTCGACCCCGACGTTGCCGCGTGTGAACGGTCGATTTCCGTTCGCGCACGGCGACGCCGAGACGCAGGTCGAGACGCTGGCGCGCAACTGCCGCGAGCACGGCATCGAGCTGCACGAGCTCGGCTCGCGCAACCAGGGAATCGTCCACGTCATCGGTCCGGAGCTCGGTCTGACGAAGCCGGGGATGACAGTCGTCTGCGGCGACAGCCACACCTCCACGCACGGCGCGTTCGGCGCGCTCGCCTTCGGCATCGGCACCAGCGAGGTCGCGCACGTGCTGGCGACGCAGTGCCTCTTGCAGCGCAAGCCGAAGACGATGCGGGTTTCCATCGAAGGCGCTTTGCAGCCGGGCGTGACCGCCAAGGACGTGATCCTCGCAGTCATCGCCAAGCTCGGCGTGGGCGGCGGCACCGGCTCGGTGATCGAATACGCGGGCAGGACCGTTTCCGCGATGTCGATCGAAGAGCGGATGACGGTCTGCAACATGTCGATCGAAGCCGGCGCGCGCGCGGGAATGGTCGGGTCCGGCGCGTGGCAGACCGACGAGGGCGCGCGTTTCGACAGGGAGATCGCCGTCGACGTGTCGAGGCTCGCGCCGATGATCACCTGGGGCACCGACCCGGGCACCGCGATTCCGGTCGACGGCAACGTCCCGGAAGACGCGCCGCAGAAGTCCGCCACCTACATGGGCGTCAAACCCGGCGCGCCGCTCCTCGGGACGAAGATCGACGTCGTCTTCGTCGGCAGTTGCACCAACGGCCGCCTCTCGGATCTGCGAGCCGCCGCGTCGGTCTTGCGCGGACGCAGAATCGCCTCCGGAGTACGCGTGCTCATCGTCCCCGGTTCGCAGCAGGTCAAGCGCGCTGCGGAGAGCGAGGGCCTCGACAAGGTCTTCCGCGACGCCGGGGCGGAATGGCGCGAGCCGGGCTGCTCGATGTGCATCGCCATGAACGGGGACGCGCTCGCGCCGGGACAGGCGGCCGTCAGCACCAGCAACCGCAACTTCGAAGGCCGGCAGGGCAAGGGCGGACGGACGTTCCTCGCCAGCCCGCTCACCGCCGCCGCCGCAGCGGTGGCCGGCGCGATCGCCGACCCGCGGGAGGTCCTGCGATGAAGCTCCTGAAAGGGCGCGCCGTCGTCGTGCTGCGGCCCAACATCGACACCGATCAGATCATCCCGGCGCGCTTCCTGCGCACGACCAGGCGCGAGGGACTGGGTGTCGCGCTGTTCGCCGATCGGCCCGAATTCCTGCAGGGACAAACCGGCAGCATCCTCGTCGCAGGCGAAAACTTCGGCTGCGGCTCGTCGCGCGAGCACGCGCCGTGGGCGCTTCTCGATCACGGTTTCCGCGCCGTGATCAGCTCGTCGATCGCCGACATCTTCCGCAGCAACGCGATCAAGAACGGCCTCGTGCCGGTGCAGATCCCGGACACGTCGCAGCTGCGTGGGGAAGTCGCGATCGATCTGGAGACGTGCACCGTCGAATGCGAGGGCCGCAGGCAGTCGTTCGCGCTCGATCCATTCGCGCGCCATTGCCTGATCAACGAGATCGACGAGCTCGGGTACCTGCTCGCCGCGGAAAAAGAGATCGCCGCGTTCGAGGCGCGCCGATGAAGGCCTTGATCGCAGTCCTGCCCGGCGATGGCATCGGTCCGGAGGTGATGGCGGAAGCGAGGCGCGTCCTCACCGCTGTCGGCGCGCGCTTCGGGCATGCGTTCGAGCTGCGCGAGGCGAAGTTCGGCGGCTGCGCCATCGACGCCGGCGGCGTGCCTCTGCCCGATGACACGCTCGCCCTGTGCCGCGAGGCCGACGCCGTGCTGCTCGGCGCAGTCGGTGGACCGAAATGGGAAAGGGCGCCGCGGCCCGAAGAGGGACTGCTCGCGCTGCGCAAGGATCTGGGCGTTTACGCGAACCTGCGCCCGGTCGTCGCCCACCAGCGCCTCGCGCACGCGTCCACGCTGCGGCCGGAAGTGATCGCCGGCGTCGATCTCCTCATCGTTCGCGAGCTGACGGGCGGACTCTATTTCGGCAAGAAAGAAAGCGCGGCCGGGTACGCGGTCGATACCTGCACGTACACCGAGCACGAAGTCGAACGGCTGGTGCGGGCCGGCGCGAGGCTGGCGAAAAGGCGCCGGAAGCGGCTGTGCTCGGTCGACAAGGCCAACGTGCTGGAGACTTCGCGCCTCTGGCGGCGCGTCGCCGAGCGCGTGGTCCGCGACGAATTTCCCTCCGTGCAGCTCTCGCACCAGCTCGTCGATTCCTGCGCGATGCAGCTGGTGCGCGATCCGCGTCAGTTCGACGTCATCGTCACCGAAAACATGTTCGGCGACATCCTGAGCGACGAGGCGGCGATGATCGCGGGGTCGATCGGCATGCTGCCCAGCGCGTCGCTCGGCGACGGCAAGCGCGGCCTGTACGAGCCGATCCACGGCTCGGCGCCCGACATCGCCGGGAAGGGCGTCGCGAATCCGTTGGGAACGATCCTCGCCGCGGCGATGCTGTTGCGTCTTTCGCTCGGCCTGCAGGAAGAGGCGGAAGCAGTCGAAGGGGCGGTTTCGGCGGCCGTGGAACGCGGCGTGCTGACCGCCGACCTCGCGAAGAACGGATCTGCGGCCAGCACGCGCGAAGTCGGGATCGCCGTCCTCGACGCGTTGAACGCGAAAGGCGATTGATGGACCCGCGACATAAGAGCCGCGTCATCACCGAAGGCCCCGACCGGGCCCCCGCGCGCGCGATGCTGAAAGGGATCGGTTTCACCGACGAGGACTTGCAGAAACCGATCATCGGTGTCGCCAACACCTGGACCGAGACGATGCCGTGCAACTTCCATCTGCGCCGGCTCGCCGAGAAAGCGAAGGAGGGCATCCGCGCCGCCGGCGCTGGTCAGCCGCGAATTGATCGCGGACAGCATCGAGCTCGTCTGCCGAGGTCATCTGTTCGACGCGGTCGTCTGCCTGGTCGGCTGTGACAAGACCATCCCCGGGGCGGCGATGGCAGTGCTGCGCCTGGACCTGCCGGCGCTCGTCCTCTATGGGGGCTCGATCATGCCCGGCCGGTTCGAGGGCCGCGACGTCACCATCGTCGACGTCTTCGAAGCGGTCGGAGCCCACACCGCCGGAAAGATCCCGCTGCAGACGCTGCATGCGATCGAGGACGTGGCCTGTCCCGGCGCGGGAGCATGCGGCGGGCAGTTCACCGCCAACACGATGGCAATGGCGGTCGAGCTGCTCGGCCTCGGTCCGGTCGGCTACGGCAGCATTCCGGCGACCGATCCGCGCAAGGACGACGCCACGCGCGAGATGGGCAAGCTCGTCGTCGATCTGCTGAAACGCGATGTCCGCCCGCGCAGCATCGTCACGCGCGCGTCGTTCGACAACTCGATCGCAGGCGTCGCGGCCACCGGCGGATCGACCAACGCCGTGCTGCATTTGCTCTCGCTCGCGCGCGAAGCCGGGATTCCTCTCCAGCTCGAAGATTTCGACAGAGTGAGCGCGCGCACGCCGCTGATCGCCTCGCTCAAGCCGGGCGGAGAGTTCACCGCTGTCGACCTGCACCGGGCGGGCGGCGTCCCGCTCGTCGCGCAGCGCTTGATCGAAGCGAACCGATTCGACGGCGACGCGTTCACCGCCGACGGCACGCCGTGGCGCGCGCATGAAGGACGGGAGACGCCAAACCAGCCCGTCGTCCGCACGGCGGCAAATCCGTTCAAGGCCACCGGCGGCCTGTGCATCCTGCGCGGCTCGCTCGCTCCCGGAGGCGCGGTGGTCAAGATGGCGGGTCACGAGCGGCCGCGGCATCGCGGGCCGGCGCGCGTGTTCGATCGCGAAGAAGACGCGTTCGCGGCGGTGCGCGACGGGCAGATCAAGGCCGGCGACGTGGTCGTGATCCGCTACGAAGGCCCGCGCGGCGGACCCGGCATGCGCGAGATGCTCGGCGTGACCGCGGCGCTGGTCGGACAGGGCCTGGGCGAATCCGTCGCGCTCGTCACCGACGGTCGCTTCAGCGGCGCCACGCGCGGGCTGATGCTCGGCCACGTTTCGCCGGAAGCAGCCGCGGGCGGACCGATCGCCGCGGTGCGAGAGGGCGACACGATCTCGATCGACGTCGACGCCAGAAAAGTCGATCTCGAAATCACCGCCCGGCAACTGCAGGAGCGGATGCGCGACTTCAAGCCGCCCGCGCCGCGCTACCGGACCGGCGTCTTCGCCAAGTACGCAGCCCTCGTCTCATCGGCGGAAGAGGGCGCCATCACTTCGCCGAACAAGGAGCAATGACATGGCCACTCTCTATTACGACAAGGATGCGAATCTCGACCTGGTGCGCGGGCGCAAGGTGGCCATCGTCGGCTACGGCAGCCAGGGCCACGCTCACGCGCTCAATCTGCGCGACTCCGGCGTCGACGTCCGCGTCGGACTGCACGCGGCCAGCAAGTCTCGCGAGAAGGCGCAGCGCGCAGGCCTGCGTGTGCTGAGCGTCGCCGAGGCCGCGCGCGAGGCCGACCTGATCATGGTGCTCGCGCCCGACGAGCAGCAGAAGAAGATCTACGAGAATGAGATCCTGCCCTCGCTGACCAGGGGCAAGGCGATCTATTTCGCGCACGGCTTCAACATCCACTATGGCCAGATCAAGCCGCCGCCGGATGTCGACGTGGTTCTGATCGCGCCGAAAGCGCCCGGCCATCTCGTTCGCCGGCTCTACAGCGAAGGGCAGGGCACGCCCGCGTTGATCGCCGTGCAGCAGGACGCGACCGGCGGCGCGCACGCGACCGGACTCTCGTACGCGCGCGCACTCGGCGCGACGCGCGCCGGCGTTCTGGAGACCACTTTCGGCGAGGAAACCGAGACCGATCTCTTCGGCGAGCAGGCGGTCCTCTGCGGCGGCATCAGCGCGCTGGTGACCGCCGGATTCGACACGCTGGTCGGCGCCGGCTACCAGCCCGAGAGCGCGTACTTCGAGTGCCTGCACGAACTGAAGCTGATCGTCGACCTGATGTACGAGGGCGGTCTCTCCTGGATGCGCCACTCGATCAGCGACACGGCGGAGTACGGCGACTACTCGCGCGGCGAGCGCATCGTCGGCGAGGCGGCGCGCGCGGAGATGAAGAAGATCCTCGGCGAGATCCAGACGGGAAAGTTCGCCCGCGAATGGATCCTCGAGAACCAGGCCGGCCGGCCGGTGTTCGACAAGCTGCGCGAGCAGGGCCGCGCGCACCCGATCGAGGAAGTGGGCCGCCGCCTGCGCGAGACGATGAGCTGGATCCGCAACAAGCAGAAGGACTCCAGCGAGGCGCCGCCGCCGAAGAAGGAGGCTGCATGACCCGCATGTGGTTCAACGGCAAACTGGTCGCGCCGGCGGAGGCGAAGCTCGATTTCCTCACGCCGGCGCTTCACTACGGCATCGCCGTCTTCGAGGGCATCCGCTGCTACCGCACCACGCGCGGGCCAGCCATCTTTCGGCTGCATGATCACATTGCGCGCTTGTGCGAGTCGGCACGCATCCTCGGATTTCGCGAGCTGCCGTGGACGGCGCAACAGCTGACGCAGGCGTGTATCGACACGGTTGCCGCCAGTCCGTTCGAGGAGTGTTACATCCGCCCGCTGGTGTATCTCGCCGAGGGCGGATGGAACCTCACCGTCGACGCCGGCAAGCCGCACGTCGGAATCGCGGTCTGGGAATGGAAGCAGTATCTCGGCCCGGAAGCGGCCGCGCTCGGCGTGCGCGCCAACGTCTCGTCGTTCACGCGACACCAACCGAACGTGACGATGACCAAAGCGAAGGTGAGCGGCAACTACGCGAATTCCGTGCTGGCGAAGACCGAATCGCTGCGGCTCGGCTTCGACGAGGCCATCATGCTCGACGCCCAGGGGATGGTCGCGGAGTGCACCGGCGAGAACATCTTCATGGTCAAGAACGGCAGAGTGCGCACGCCGCCCGACGCCAACATTTTGAACGGTCTCACCCGCCAGTCGCTGATCGAGTTGGCGCCGGAGATCGGCCATCCGGTCGAGGAAGCGCCGGTCTCGCGCGATCAACTCTACGCGGCCGACGAAGTCTTCGTCAGCGGCACGGCAGCAGAGGTGATCGGGCTGCGCGAGATCGACTTCCGCACCGTCGGCACAGGCCGCACCGGGCCGGTGACACAGGCGTTTCAACGCGCGTACCAGGCGATCGTGCGCGGCGAACACCGGTTGTCGGCGCGGTGGTTGACCGAGGTCCACCCCGCGGCGGCGGCGGTCGGTTAGACTCCGCGCATGGAGCGCGAAGGCGGACTGCTGAAGTGGCAGTGGTCGCTGTATCCGGACGGCCACCGCGATCGGCGCAACCTCGCGCTGCACGCGGCGACGGCGCCGATCTTCCTCGCCGGCACCTGCGCGCTCGCGCTTTCGCCGCTGGCCGGCGTGATGGCCGGCGTGGGCGGCGCGGCGGTCATGCTGGCGAGCATGATCGCGCAAGGCAGCGGTCACAAGCTGGAGAAGACCGCGCCGGCGCCGTTCCTCGGACCCACTGACGTGCTCAAGCGCTTCTTCGCCGAGCAGTGGATCACGTTCCCGCGTTTCGTCCTGAGCGGAGAGTTCGCCAAGGCCTGGCGCGAAGCGCGCTGAAGTGAAAAAGCTTGGCACCACCCGGCCGCTTGCGGCATCCAAGACCTTCACATGTGGATCGTCCGCCTCGCTCTCCGCCGCCCCTACACGATCGCGGTCGTCTGCGCGCTGATCGGCATCTTCGGCCTGCTCTCCACCAGTCGGATGAAGACCGACATCCTGCCCGCCATCGACATCCCGGTGGTGATCGTGGTCTGGAACTACCCCGGCCTTTCGGCGGAGGACATGGAACGCCGCGTCGTCTTCATCAGCGAGCGCGCCATGTCCAGCACGGTCAGCGGCATCTCGCGCATCGACTCGCAGTCGATGAGCGGCCTCGGCATCCTCAAGGTCTGGTTCGAGCCGGGCAGCGACATCGGCGGAGCGATCGCGCAGATCTCGTCGGTGATGCTGACCGCGAGCCGGATCATGCCGCCGGGCATCACGCCTCCCGTCATCGTCCGGTTCAACGCATCGAACGTGCCGGTTGCGCAGCTCACCATCAGCTCCAGGACGCTGAGCGAGGAGCAGCTGTTCGACTACGGCCTCAACTTCGTCCGCTTGCGCCTCTTCACCATCCCCGGGCTCGCCACGCCAGCGCCGTATGGCGGCAGGCAGCGGCAGATCATGGTCGATCTCGATCCGCGGCGTGTCGCCGCCAGGGGCCTCGCGCCCAACGACGTCGTCCAGGCGGTGCTGCAGTCGAACGTGCTGGTGCCCGCCGGTTCCGCGCAGATCGGTGGCACTCAGTACGACGTGAAGCTCAACTCCAGCCCGGCTTCGGTGGAGGGCTTCAACCAGATGCCGCTCAAGGCGGAGAACGGCACCACCGTTTTGCTCGGCGACGTGGCCCGCGTGCACGACGGCTTCGCCGTGCAGGAGAACATCGTCCGCGTCGACGGCCGCCGCGCCACCTATCTCGCCATCCTCAAGAAAGCCGACGCCTCCACGCTGGCCGTCGTCGAAGGAACGCGCGAGCAGCTGCCGATCATCAAGGAAGCCGCGCCCGAAGGCATGGAGCTGAAGCTCGACTTCGACCAGTCGGTCTTCGTCCGCGCCGCCATCGTCAACGTGCTGCACGAGGCGTTGATCGCCTCGATCCTCGTCTCGCTGATGATCCTCTTCTTCCTCGGCAGCTGGCGCGGCGCGGTGATCGTCGGCACCAGCATTCCGCTCGCCATCCTGGTCGGCCTCTGCGGATTGTTCCTCTCCGGCAACACGCTCAATCTGATGACGATGGGTGGCCTCGCGCTGGCCATCGGCATGCTGGTCGACGACGCGACGGTCGCGATCGAATCGATCCATCGCAACCGCCACGGCGGAAAGCCGCTCACGCCCGCCATCCTCGACGGCTCGGAACAGATCGCGATCCCGGCCCTGGCCGCCACGTTGACCATCTGCATCGTTTTCTTCCCGGTGGTGCTGCTCGAAGGCCCGTCGCGGTTCCTCTTCGAGCCGCTGGCGCTCGGCGTCGTCGTCTCGATGCTCGCCTCCTATGTGCTCTCGCGAACGCTGGTGCCAACGCTGGCGCGGATGCTGATGGAGAAGGAAGACCTCCACCACGAGGGCGAATCGTTTTCGGCGCGCTTCAATCGCTGGCGCGATCGCGGCTACGCGCGATTCCAGAACGGGTACGGCCGCGCGCTGGAGACGGTGCTGCATCACCGCGGCGTGGTGTTGACGTCGGCTGCGCTGATCGCGGCCTGCAGCGTGGCGCTCCCGTTCGTGGTCGGGCTCGACTTCTTCCCCAACGTCGACGCGGGCCAGATGCGGCTGCATTTCCGCGCGCCCGTCGGCACCCGTCTGGAGGAGACGGAGCGAACCGTGGCGCGGCTCGAGCAGCGCCTGCGCGAGATCATCCCGCCGCGCGATCTGCAGACGGTCAACGCGATGATCGGGATGCCGATCTCGTACAACCTCGCCTTCGTGCAGACCGACAACGTCGGATCGCAGGACACCGACGTGCTCATCGCGCTGCGGCCGGGCCATGCCCCGACCGAGAAGTACATGGAGCGCATCCGCCGCGACCTTCCCGACGACTTTCCCGGCTGCATGCTCTATTTCCAGCCGGCCGACATCGTTTCGCAGGTGCTCAACTTCGGCCTCTCGGCGCCGATCGACGTGCAGATCGAGGGGCCGGACGTCGAGCAGAGCTACGCGGTCGCGCGCACCCTGGCGACGAAGATCAAGGCCATCCCCGGCGCTGCCGACGTGCGCATTCCGCAAGTTCTCGCGCATCCGGCGCTGGCGGTCGACGTCGATCGGCAGCGCGCGGCACAGATCGGCGTCAGCGAGCGCGACGTCGCCAACAACCTGCTGGTTTCCTTGTCGAGCTCGTCGCTGGTGGCGCCGTCGTTCTGGATCAATCCACGCAACAACGTGAACTATCCCGTCGTCGTGCAGACGCCTCTGCGCAAGGTCGACTCCATTCCTTCGCTGCTCTCGATGCCGCTGGGACGGACCGTGCTGACCGCTTCGGCGCGGCCGGGCGACGAGGCTCCCGCGGGCGCGTCGTACCTGGGCGCGGTGGCGCGGCTGCGGCCGGACAGCGACGTCTCGATGATCAACCACGTCGCGGTCCAGCGCGTGGTCGACGTGCAGGCCTCTGCCGCGGGCCGCGACCTGGGCGGCGTCGCGGTCGCGATCCAGAAGGCGATCGACTCGCTCGGGCAACTGCCCAGGGCCACGCGCATCCACATCCGCGGCCAGAGCGAATCGATGTTCGCGGCCTTCGGCAAGCTCGGCCTCGGGCTGCTGCTCGCGATCGCGCTGGTGTACTTGCTGCTGGTCGTGCTCTTCCAGTCGTGGATCGATCCGTTCATCATCCTCGTCGCCGTGCCCGGCGCGCTGGTGGGCATCCTCTGGATGCTGGCGCTGACGGGGACCACCCTGAACGTCGAGTCGTTCATGGGAGCGATCATGGCGGTCGGCATCGCGACCTCGAACAGCATTCTGCTGGAGAGCGCCGCGAACGACGCGCGTGTCGCTTCGAACCTCGGTGTACTCGAGGCCGCGATCGAAGCAGGCAGGACGCGTCTGCGGCCGGTGCTGATGACGGCGCTGGCGATGCTGCTCGGCATGGTTCCGATGGCGCTCGCGCTCGGCGAAGGCGGCGAGCAGAACGCGCCGCTCGGCCGCGCGGTGATCGGCGGCCTGATCGTCGCCACCTTCGTCACCCTCTTCGTGGTTCCCACCGTCTATACCCTGCTGCGCAAGGCGCCTCCGCGCGCCCACGCCCTCGACGCGAAGTTCGAGGCCGAGAGCCGCGGCGAATCGTTCGACGCATCGCATGGCTGATCGCAAGCGCACTGCCGTCGTCGTCACCTGCGCGATCGCCGTGGTGCTCGCGGGCGGGGGCGCGTTCCTGCTCTTCAGCCGCGAGCACAACGCGCTGGCGCGGCAGGAAGACGCGCTCAAGCAGGATCTCGCGCAAGGCCCGGTCGTTCGCGTCGCGCAGGTGAAGGTGGCCGCGGCGGACCGCCTGGTCACGCTGCCCGCCGAAGTCCGGGCCGAGAAGCGCGCCACGCTCTACGCGAAGATCTCCGGCTACGTGAAGAAGGTGCTGGTCGACAAAGGCGACAAGGTCAAGGCCGGCCAGGAAGTCGCCGAGCTGGAATCGCCCGACATCGACGAGCAGGTGCGCTCCGCCGAGGCGGAGCTGGTGCTGCGCAGGCAGCAGCGAGCGCGCGCCGAGCGCCTGGCGCCGGCCGGCCGCGTCTCGCAGCAGGACCGCGAGCAGGCCGAAGAAGCGGTGAAGATCGCCGAGGCCTCGGTCTCGCGGGCGCGCGCGCAGAAAAGTTACCAGATTCTGCGCGCGCCGTTCGACGGCACGGTCACCGGACGATTCGCCGATCCCGGCACGCTGCTTCCCGCAGCCACCGGCAGCACTTCGAGCGCGCAGCCGCTGGTCGAGATCGCCGATCTCTCGCGTCTGCGCGTCGCGCTCAATCTGGCCCAGGACGACGCGGCGCGGGTGCGCGTCGGCGACGAGGTGTCGCTGCGGATCGCGCCCGACGAGCCGCTGCTCAAGGCGCCCATCTCGCGCATCTCGCAGGCTCTCGACGCGCGCACGCGGACGATGCTGTGCGAGATCGATCTGTCGCGACCGCCGCAGGGGCTCTACCCGGGCGCGTTCGTCGATACGCAGCTGCCGCTGCACGGCAATCCGCGGCCGCTGGTTCCCACCGACGCGCTGATTTCGGTGGGCGGGCAGATGATGGTGCCACTCGTCGAGCAGAACCACGTCCACTTCCAGCGGGTGAAGCTGGGCGCGGACGACGGCGCGCAGGTCGAGGTGCTCGACGGTCTGCACGGCGGCGAGATGGTGGCGCTGAACCTCGGCGCCGAGGTCTCCGACGGATCGCCGGTGCGCCCGCAGACTGCCGCCGCGCCTGCCGCGCGTTAGGGCAGCGAGCCGGAGAGGACGAGGCCGGTCGGTGTCACGCCCACCGCGACCTTGCCGGGGCCGGGATCGGGCTGCCAGACGAGAAGCCCGATGCCGACCGCGCCCACCACCGCTGCGGTCGCGCCGAGAGCGAGCGGAAGAATGCGCCGCGGGCTCGCGTCGCCCGCGCGCGCCATCACGACGTCGCGACCGCCCCAGTATCGGTGCTGGTAATGATCGTCGTCCTGAAGGGCGAGAATGGCCGCTCCGGTTCCGGCGACGACCGCGACGCCGACCAGCGCCGCACCCGCCCCCGAGTGACGGCGGGAAGGCTCCGCGGGCGGTGCCACAACAGCCGGCGGCGCCGGCTCCCTCCGCGGCGTGCTTGCATTCGCCAGCGTGCAGGAGAGCGTGTCGCCGTCCTGGCAGCCTTTCTTCCACAGCGCGGACGCGGCCTGTGGTTCGCTGGCGGTGCACGCCAGCTTCCTGCAGCTGGCGCCGTCACCGGCGGTGCAGGCGCGGTCGCGCATTTCGGCAGCCAGCGCGAGGTCCACGTCGGTCCCGTCGCCTTCCTCGTAGACGCGGGCGAGGCGCGTGCACGCGCGGGCCGAGCCGCCCGCGCATCCTGCTTCGAGCGCCGAGATCGCGCGCGCGACGTCGCGCGTCTCCTTGCGCAGCCATCGATCGCCCGCCTCGGCGCAGGCGCTGGAATCACCCGCGTTGCAGGCGCGACCGAGATAGTCGACCGCCTGCGCCGGATCGCTCGAGGCGCTCGCCAGCTCGACGCACTTGCGCGCCTGCCTGGCTTCGCAGCCGACCGCGAGATCGGCGTGCGGCCGGAGCGGAACCGGCAGCAGCGAGATCAACAGACCGGCCTTGTCGATGCCGT
>VBLM01000532.1 GCA_005879095.1 Deltaproteobacteria bacterium | reverse complement strand
CGCCGCCGCGGTGGCGATGATCAACAACGCCGCCGGCTATCCGCCGTTCGAGGGCGACATCACCAGCAATCCGGACACGGGCGAGTCCGTTCCGAAGGTGACGATCCCGTTCTTCGGCATCAAGGACACCGTGACCGGCACGGACGGGCAGCACCTGATCGCGGCCGACGGCGGCTCGGTCACGCTCACGAACACCACCATCGCCAACCCCGGCTACAAGACGACCGCCTCCTTCTCTTCCGGCGGCCCGCGCAACCCTGACTCGGCGCCCAAGCCCGAGGTGATCGCCCCCGGCGTCAGCGTCACTTCCGCGGGCATCGGCACCGGCACCGGCGGGTTGGTCGCGTCCGGGACGTCGATGGCCACCCCGATGACCGCAGGCGTCGCCGCGTTGGTCAAGCAGGCCCATCCGACCTGGAACGGCCTGCAGATCAAGGCCGCCGTGATGAATACCGCCGATGCGACCTTGAACGTCGGCTACAACGTCCGGCGCGCGGGCGCGGGCGTGGTCCAGGCGCAGAGGGCGGTCAATTCCTCGGTGCTCGCCACCACCGCCGACCAGTTGCATTCGATCGCCTTCGGGTACCTGCCGGGCTCGGGCTCCACCACTGTGAACAAGTCGTTCACCCTGACCAACTACGGCACCGCGGCGGCGACCTACAATCTCACGGTCTCCGCGCAAGCGACGGCGGGCTCGACCATCACCCTCAACCCGACCAGCGTCACCATCGCTGCGGGCGGGAGCGCTCCCGTCCAGGTCACGCTCTCGATGACCGCGGCGGCGCTGGCGGCGCTGCCGAGCGACGACACCTTCGTCGTCGGCGTGGGCGCGGTCGTGACCGCGCGCGGCAACATCATCGCCACGCCCGCGACGGGCCACGCGGCAGACCAGCAGACGCTGCGCGTGCCGTACATCCTCGTCCCGCGCGGACTCTCCAATGTGGTAGCCGGCACGCCGAGCGCGTTCACCAGGTCGCCGGGCGCGCTGGGGGAGAGCTTCACCGGCACGCTGCCGCTGAACAACAGCGGCATCCACACCGGCACCGCCGATCTCTACGCCTGGGGCATCGCCGATCCCAACGAGACCGCGACACCGACCGGGGGATGGTGTTCGCGATCAATACCTGGGGCCGGTCCGCCAACCAGACCGTCAACGAATACGACATCCTGGTCGACACCAACGGCGACGGATTTGTCGGCTTCTTCGTGATCGGAGTCGATCTGGGGGCGGTCCTGAACGGCTCGTTCAACGGCCAGATGGCCTCCTTCGTCATCGATGCCTCGACGGGAGCGATCGTCGATGCCTTCTTCGCCGACGCGCCCATGAACGGCTCGGTTGTCGAGCTGCCGTTGCTGGCGAGCGACCTGGGTCTCTCGCAGAACCCGAGCAACCCCGGCCCGGGCAAGCGGGGCGGGCAGAGCCAGCAGTTCGCCTACGCCGTGAACGCCTTCTGGCTGGTGGGCGGGGGCGTCGATTCCACCTCCGTGGCGACCTTCAATCCGTTCGTCCCGCCGGTCTCGAGCGGCGACTTCGCGACGCTTCCTCCCGGCTCGGCGACGGCGATGTCGTTGACCGTCGACAAGGACCAGCAGAAGAAGACGCCCGCGCTGGGATGGCTGGTGGTGTCCGTCGACGACGCGAATGGCGCCCCGCAGGCAGAGGAGGTCCAGGTTCCCGCCTTGCCCTAGGCGCGGCCCGGCCGTGGTACCGAGGGCCGCCTCCGGGCGGCCCTTTTTTCCGCCAATCATCCGTGATTCCAGCCATTTACGAGTGGATCGTCGCCAACGGGCTGGGCGGATATGCGCATGGCGCAATCGATGGGCCGCCGTCGCGGCGGTACCATGGCGTGTTGATCGCGGCGTTGCCGGAGGGTCGGAAGATGATCCTCAACCGCCTCGACGACGGAATTTCGGGACTCCAGGAATTTCGCCGCGAGCGTGGCCTGCCCGTCTGGCGATACCCGGCGGCCAAGCGGCGGATCGCGATGCTGCGCGGGCGCAACGCAACGGTCGTTTCGTGGCGCGCTCGGGAACGGATGACCGTCACCGTCCGGCCGTGGTTCCAGTTCCGTGCGCACGGCGGCGCGGTCGATCTGCCGGCCCCGGATCTGTCGGCCGCCGTGGACGGCCGCCGCTGCACGGTCGGGATCGCGCACCTCACCGCCAGCGCCGGCGAGTGGCGCACGATCGATCCGCGCACCGAGCGCGTCCGCTACGAAACAGAGCGGCAGCTCGGCTACGACTGCGAAGGCCCACTCACCTGCCCGTGCGAGCTGACGCTGAAACTGCAGGCGCGCGAGGAGGCGCATCTCGCGATCGCGCTCGAGCCGATCGATCCGCGCGCGGCGCTGAACGGCGAGCTCGCGCGGCGCGAAAGACTCACGGAGGAGCAGATCGCGACCGAGCTCTTTCTCACCGACAAGCCGGCGATCGTCGCGGGCTATCCCTGGTTCACCGACTGGGGACGCGACACCTTCATTTCCCTCGAAGGATTGTGCCTGCGCACCGGCCGCAGCGAGCAGGCCGCGCGCATCCTGCGCCGCTACGGCGGCTACGTCCGCGACGGCCTGGTTCCGAACCACTTTCCCGAAGGCTCGCAGGAGGCGGTCTACAACACCGCCGACGCCTCGCTCTGGTTCTTCCACGCCGTCGACCGCTACACGACGCTGACCGGGGACGGCTCCGTCCTGCGCGAGCTGCTGCCGGTCCTCAAAGAGATCGTCGAGAAGCACCTGAACGGGACGCGGTTCGGCATCGGCGTCGATCCGCGCGACGGCCTGCTCACCCAGGGCGAGCCCGGCCTGCTGCTGACCTGGATGGACGCCAAGGTCGGCGACAAGGTGGTCACGCCTCGCCGCGGCAAGGCGGTCGAG
>VBLM01000085.1:518-5875 GCA_005879095.1 Deltaproteobacteria bacterium | reverse complement strand
TGTTGCGCGCGTGCAGACGGCACTC
Source organism: Deltaproteobacteria bacterium (assembly GCA_005879095.1). Taxonomy (GTDB): domain Bacteria; phylum Myxococcota; class Myxococcia; order Myxococcales; family 40CM-4-68-19; genus 40CM-4-68-19. The sequence continues at coordinate 5,850 of VBLM01000085.1, read as the reverse complement.
GCAGCCCACCACGAAGCGCTCGCCCTCACCCCGGACCGGATGATCCCCGGTCATCGGGTGGGCCTGCTCTTCGGCGGCGCACAGGCATACCCGGCGATGCTCGATGCCATCGCCTCGGCGCGCAGCGAGATCCTGCTCGAGACGTACATCTGGGCCGCCGACGCCAATGGCCGCCGCTTCGTCGACGCGGTCTGCATCAAAGCGCAGGAGGGCGTTCACGTCCGCTGCGTCGCCGACGGCGCCGGGTCGTTCGGTTTCGTCACCGGCCCCGACGTGGAGCGGATGCGGGCGGCCGGCGTCCGGCTCGCCGTCGTCGACGGCCGCGTCGCGTTCGCCGGCGGCATGAACATCGGCGACGACTATGCGCCCACCGACTGGGGCGGCCGCGGCTGGAACGACGTGCAGGTGCAGATCGAGGGCCCCGTCGTGCGCGAGCTGCAGCGGCACTTCGACATGAGCTGGCGGTACTCGACGCCCTGGACGTTCGAGAGGCTGCACGAGGGCCGCGCGATCATCGCCGATCCTCCGCCCGTCCACGGCTCGACTACGCGCGTGCAGCCGCTCGCGGTCGGCCGTTTCCTCGCGCGCCGGAACATCCAGCGCCCGCTTACGCACGCCATCGGCGCCGCGCGCGAACGGATCTGGATCGAGTCGGCGTACTTCCTCCCCAACCGCACGCTGCGCGCGTACCTGCGCCGGGCCGCCCGCCGCGGAGTGGACGTTCGGGTGATCACGCCGCGCGATTCCGACGTCCCTTTTCTCGGCGACGCCAGCCGCTACACCTGGACCACGCTCCTCAAAGCCGGCGTGCGACTCTACGAGTGGCTGCCCGGGATGCTCCACTCCAAGACGGTGTGCATCGACGGCGCGTGGTCCACGGTGGGCTCGTACAACCTCGACTCGCGCAGCCTGCTCTACAACTGGGAAGTGACGCTGGCGGTGCTCGACACCGGCGTGGCCGCGCGGCTGGAGGAGAAGTTCCTGCTCGATCTGGAGATGAGCGAGCCGGTCGACCCGGCCCGCTGGCGCCGCCGCGGGCTGCTGCGGAAGATCCGCGAAAGATTTCTCTATTTTTTCCGCCTATGGCTGTAGGGCGGCCGCGCCGACGATGCGGCCGGCGCGCAACTCGGCCAGCACCTGGTTGGCCTGCGCGAGCGGATGCGGCGTGACCCGCGTCCGGAGGGGTATACGGGCGGCCAGCGCGAGGAACTCCTCCGCGTCTCGCCGCGTCAGGTTCGCGACCGATCGTACCACCCGCTCGCCCCACAAGAGGTCGTAGGCAAACGAGGGCACGTCGCTCATGTGGATCCCGCCGCAGACCACCGTACCGCCTTTTGCCAGTGCTTTGAGCGCGAGCGGCACCAGCGCGCCTACCGGGGCGAAAATGATCGCCGCGTCGAGCTCGTCCGGCGGTTTTTGTAGCGACGACCCGGCCCAGACCGCGCCGAGCTCGAGCGCGAACCGCTGCGCCTCGACATCGCCCGGCGAGGTGAACGCGTAGACCGCCCGGCCCTCGTGCTTCGCGACCTGGGCAACGAGGTGCGCCGCCGCTCCGAATCCATAGATGCCGAGCCGTCGCGCATCGCCAGTCATCCGCAGGCAGCGATGGCCGATCAGTCCCGCGCAAAGGAGCGGAGCGGCCTCGACGTCCGAATAGCGATCAGGGAGAGGAAAGCAGTACCGCTCGTCGGCAACGGCCATTTCGGCATAACCACCGTCCAGGTGATAGCCGGTAAAACGCGCGCGATCACAAAGGTTTTCGCGCCCGGCCCGGCAATAGGCGCACTCGCCGCAGGTCCAACCGAGCCAGGGAATGCCGACGCGGCGACCGTCCTCGGTGAGGCCGACGATCTCGTGGCCGAGGATGAGCGGCAGCTTCGGCTCGCGCAGCTCGCCGTCGGCGACGTGCAGGTCGGTCCGACAGACTCCGCACGCCCGAACGCGGACCAGGATTTGTCCCGATCCCGGTTTCGGATCGGCAACCTCGACCAGCTCGAGCGGCGCCCGCTGCGCCTTGAGGACCATCGCCCGCACGACCAAGCCATTTACCAGCTGAGACGGCGTACTTAAACTCGATCGCATGAGGATCCTGCTCGTCGCGGTCTGTCTTTGCGCCTGCGCGCACGGCGCGGCCGTTCCCGATACGGAGCTCGCCAACTGGCGGTCCCAGCATCCGGTCGCCGCCAAGCAGCTCTGCTCGTTTGCCTGGGATACCTCGGAGACCTCGCGCATGCGCCGCTGGATGCACGATCACCCGACGCAGGCCGCGGAGCTGCTCGACTGGGCAGCCGCCCACCCGGGGTCGACGACGCCGCCGCCCTTCCTGCTCCAGACGCCTCCCGAATTCGACGGCTACCGGCCGTGGCGCGATCCGGCCGTCTACGCGCTCTTCGACTGGGCATCCCAGAACCCGGACGCCGCACAGGACCTGGCCTCGACGCACTCCGGCGTCGCGGGGGCAATCGACGCCCGCAACTGTTAGCCTGAACGGCATTTCAGAATCCCTTCAGGTTACCTTTAAGTCCGACGGCCAGGCTGCCGGGCAATGCAGATCACCGGCATGCTGCACGGCGCGAGGCTGCTCAAGTTCGCGGGCCATCCCGCGGCGGAGGTCCTCGGCCCGTCTGCGAGCGAGGACGAGATCAAGGCGCTGATCGGCCGCCACGGAACGATCTTCGTCAAGCCGGTCTTCAAGGGCGGCGTGGGCAAGAAGGGCAAGGCCGGCCTGCTCGGCCGCGCCTCCGATCTCCTCACCGCCAAGGCCAACGGCGTCACCTTCGAAGGCGCGGTGCCGGCCGAGTGCGAGGTCTACTTCTCCATCACCGACAGCACGCGCTTTCGCGCCCCGACCCTGACTCTGAGCTGCCACGGCGGCGTCGACATCGAGGAGCTGGACCGGAAGCTGATCGCGAGCATCCCGTTCGATCCGCTCACCGGGCTCAAGGCGTTCGTGGTGGCCAACGCCTTGTCCGACCTCGACGCGCCGAAGAGCGTCATCTCGCCGCTGGTGCAGCAGCTGCCGAAACTGTGGGAGCTCTTTCACAACTTCGGAATGACCACGCTGGAGCTGAACCCCATCCGCATGCGGCCCGATCCGCATGGCCGCCTGACGCCCGTCGCCTGCGATTTCAAGTGCGGCTTCGACCGCGACGACCCGCGCTGGCAGCGCCTCGACCTGCCCGGCCATCTCTTCGCCGCCGACCACTCCGATTTCGAGCAGGAGATCAACCAGCTCCGCACGCATCAGGGACAGAGCGACGTCTACGTCATCAATCCGGCAGGCACCATCCTTGCGCCGACGTTCGGCGGCGGCGCGAATTCACTCGTGACCGGGATGCTCGGCGACGACGCGATCATCTCCTCCGACTTCGGCGGGAATCCGCCCTACGAGAAGATGCGCGAGGTGGCGCGGACGACGCGCTCCGCGCGCAATTCAGCGAGCGCGGCCCGACCCCGCTCTTCGTCGTCATCGGCCGCGGCGGACCGAATCTGGTGCCCGGCATGGGCGCGCTGCGCGACACGCTGGAAGCGCTGCGGCTGCCCTATCGGTTCTTCGGCTTCGATTCCGACATGAGCGAGGTCATCGGCTACGCCAGGGCGGCCGATGCCTGGATGAAGGGCGGCGGGCGCAAGCAGCTGGAAGCGGGACTGGGATGCACAAGAGAGGCGTAGGCGAATTCAAGTACTTCGTCGGCGTCAGCTCGCTGGCGCAGATCGCCAGCCGCGACGACCGCGTCTGCGTGCTCAACATCCTCGGCGCCGAGTCGAAACTGGTGACGCCGGTCGGCCACGCCTGGTCCGGCGGGAACGTGGTCTTCGGCACCTCGCCGGGCCGCCGCGGTCAATCCTTGCCGACGCCGGTCGGCGAAATTCCCGTCTACAACAGCGTCCGCGAGGGGCTGGAGGCCGGGCACCGCTTCAACTGCGGCGTGGTTTACCTGCCGCCCGCCGCCGCGCGCGACGGCGTGGCCGAGCTGATCCGCGTCAATCCGGAGCTGAGGAAGATCTTCATCGTCACCGAAAAGCTCTCGGTGCACGACTCGCGCGAGATCCGCGCCTTGGGGCAGCAGAGGGGCGTGGACATCTTCGGCGCCAACAGCCTGGGCGTGGCCGACGCCTGGAACCGGGTCCGCATCGGCGGCGCGCTGGGAGGCGACAATCCGGACGAGATCCTCAGGAAGGGATCGATCGCCATCTTCTCCAACTCGGGCGGCTTCACCACCACCATCGCCAACTACCTGCTCAGCGCGGGATGGGGAACGACCACGCTCATCTCCAGCGGCAAGGACGTCTACATCCACTACGCCGCGCCGGAATTCGCCTTCGCGCTGGCCAACGACGCGCGGAGCAAGGCAGCCGTGCTCTATTGCGAGCCGGGCGGGTTGTACGAGCTGGACGCGGAGTTCACCAAGCCCGTCGTCGCCTGCGTGGTGGGGCGCTGGAAGTCGAAGCTGACGCGCGCGGTGGGCCATGCCGGCGCGCTCGCCGGCGGCGACGACGACGCGGTGGCGAAGGAGCGCTGGTTCATGTCCAGGCTCGGCGTCGACGCGGTCTTCACGCCGGAGCGGCCCGTTTTCTCGGCGCGCGGCGCGCTGGTCACCAACATCGCCCACATTCCGCAGGCGCTCGATGCGGTCATGCGCGAGAACGGGGCGCGGCCGGACTTCGCTCCGGAAGGCAGCCTCGCCCTCAAGCCCTGGTTCGCGTCCAACGCCGGGTTGCGGCTGCCGCACGAGCTGGGCGGGGAAAACGACCGGGCGCTGGTCAACGTCGCGCTCGGTGCGGCAATCGATCTCCACGGCGACCCCGCGCTGGCCGCGGCGCAGGCGGCGCGCGAGGCGGGCAATTCTCCCAACACCGTGATTGCGGCGGCCCTGAGCATCCTCGGGCCGCGCCGGGTGGAGCGGGCCCGGCGAGCCGCAGGCGCTCTCATCGAAGCCTTCTCGCAGGCCGGTTTGAAGAGCGCGACGGATGCGAGTTTCGATCTGACTTCGGTGAAGGCCGACGCCCCGATGCGGGCGCTGCTAACCGCCGATCGGCCGGACGCCAGGGCCGAGCTGATGCTGGCGGGCCTGAGAGCGCGCGGCGCACAGTCGGTGTTCGTTCGCTGGCTGGAGAGTCTCGAAGGCCGTCCGAATGCAGACGCCGTGCTGGCAGCAATTACGGTGACGCTCGCCTGGGGCCCCCTGCAGCGCAAGCTCGTCTCGCGGCTCACGGCCGAGAACCTGCCCTGGTTCGTCCGCCTTCTCGGCGCCGCCATCGGCGCCTCGGTGGACGCCGAACAGCACCGCAAGGACCGGTTCTGCGGAATGCCGCTGGAGGAGATCGCCGG
>VBLM01000085.1:0-380 GCA_005879095.1 Deltaproteobacteria bacterium | reverse complement strand
TCAACAAGGCGATGATCGGGTTCTTGACGCATTCCGGCTATGCCCACGGCGGCAACGGCTACGACGGGATCGCCTTCCTCATCGAGCAGTTCCGCGACACGGGATTGATCGATCCGGCCGATCTTCGTCACGGCCTGGATCTCGCCGCCCTCGCCCGCCGCTGCGCCGGCGAGTACGCGAGCTACAAGGCGAGCCGGAAAACGAGCGGCAGCCTGGAGATGAAGAAGATTCCCGGCGTGCACCATCCGGTTTTCAAGGACCGGCCGGTCAATCACGATCCGCGCGAGGTATACCTCTGGGATCTTCTCGCGGCCCGCGGCGAATACGACGTCTTCCACGATTTCTACCGCGTCCTCGTCCAGGCGCTCTTCGACGCGGGC
>VBLM01000528.1 GCA_005879095.1 Deltaproteobacteria bacterium | reverse complement strand
CTCGACCCGAACAAGTACACCGTCGGACCGCTCAGCGCCGACAGCAGCGGCAACATCTACTACAACGTCATGCAGCTCGACGGGACGGCCAAGGACCCGTGGGTCGTCGACACGCCGAACTCGTGGCTCGTCAAGGTGACCGCAGCGGGCGCCGCGACGGCGGTGCCGTGGGCTTCGCTGTTGCCGGCGACCGACACGGAGGGCAATCCGATCCCGAGCGGCACCTCGCCGTGCAACTTCCGCTACTCGACGCTGAACCTGCCGTGGCCTGTCCTGAACGCGGACGGCAGCCCCGCGCCGGTGCCGCAGATCACCTGCGGCTCGCAGCGGCCTCCGGTCAACACCGCGCCGGCGATCGGGCCCGACGGCACCATCTTCGACATCAGCCGCGCCGCACTCGACGACTATTACGGGTACGTCGTGGCCATCAATCCGAACCTGACGCCGAAGTGGGCGGCGTCGATGCGCGAGAAGTTCAACGACGGGTGCGGGACCGCCACGCTGCCGCCGAACGGTGCGCCGAACGGCTGCAGCGCCGGCCTGTCCGCCGCGTTCACCGGCGTGAGCCCGCCGACAGGTCGGGCCGGCGACGGCCGCGTCCTCGACGACTCGACGTCGGCCGTCGTGGTCGCGCCCGACGGCTCGGTGTTCTACGGTGCGTATACCAGGTATAATTACGCTCAAGGCCACCTGATGCACTGGACGAACGCCGGCCAGTACATCCCGGCGAACAACGACGCGCTCACCGGCTTCCAGTTCGGCTGGGACATCACGCCCGGCATCTACCCCTACGTGAACTCGGCCGGCGCATCGACCTACGCCGTGATCCTGAAGGAAAACCATTACGGCGACGTCGGGTCGTACTGCAACGACAAGAAGATCTGTCCGCCCGATCGGACCGCCACCAACCCGGGCTACCCCGAGCAGTACTTCATCAGCTCGCTAAACCCCGACCTCACCATCCGGTGGCGCTTCCAGAACACCAACACGAACTCCTGCTCGTACGACAACAAGGGCAACCTGACGTGCACCTCGGACCATCCCTTCGGATTCGAGTGGTGCGTCAATGCCCCGGGCATCGACTCGAACGGGAACGTTTTCGCCAACAGCGAGGACGGCAACCTCTACGAGCTGGACGCGAACGGGCACAACTTCAACACGGTCTTCACCAACCTGGCGATCGGAGCCGCCTACACGCCGCTCTCGATCGGTCCCGATGGCCGCATCTACACCCAAAACGACGGAATCATGTTCGTGATCGGCAACTGATCGGGTAGAACCCGCCGCATGCGGATTGCGGTGGTCGGCACCGGGTATGTCGGTCTGGTGGCCGGGGTCTGTTTCGCGGACTCCGGCCACGCGGTCGTTTGCGTCGACGTCGACGAGGAGAAGATCCGGCAGCTGCGGCAGGGCCATTCGCCGATCTACGAGCCGGGCCTCGAGGAGCTGCTCGAGAAGAACGTCGCCGCCGAGCGGATCAGCTTCTCGACTGACCTTTCCGCGGCGGTCAAGGTGAGCGAAGTCGTCTTCATCGCCGTCGGCACGCCGCAGGGCGACGACGGCAACGCCGACTTGCGCGCGGCGATGGGCGTCGCCCACCAGGTCGCCGACGTCGCCCGGCACTACACGGTGATCGTCAACAAGAGCACCGTTCCAGTCGGCACCGCGGCGCGCATGCAGGCGGAGGTGGCAGCGCGGACGAAGGTGGAGATCGACGTCGTCTCCAACCCCGAATTCCTCAAGGAAGGCGCGGCCATCGACGACTTTCTCCGGCCGGACCGGATCGTCATCGGCGCCGGCAGCGAAAAGGCGCGGGCGATCATGGCCGAGCTGTACGCGCCGTTCGTGCGCACCGAGAGCCCGATCTACTTCATGGATCCGCGCTCGGCCGAGCTGACCAAGTACGCCGCCAACGCCATGCTGGCCGCGCGCATCTCGTTCATGAACGAGGTCGCCATGCTCTGCGAGCGGGTCGGCGCCGAGGTCGACAGCGTGCGGAAGGCGATGGGCGCCGACGAGCGCATCGGCCAGAAGTTCCTCTTCCCCGGCTGCGGCTACGGCGGGAGCTGTTTTCCCAAGGACGTGAAGGCGCTCATCGCCACCGCCCGCAGCCATGGTCTTGATTTCACGCTGCTTTCCGCGGTGGACGCGGTGAACGATCGGCAGAAGCGGCTGCTCGCGCAGAAGGCCAAGGCGCACTTCGGCGGCAACGGCGGGCTGCGGGGAAAGAAGTTCGGCG
>VBLM01000527.1:3138-3480 GCA_005879095.1 Deltaproteobacteria bacterium | reverse complement strand
ACATCGCCGCGGCGGAAGGATGACTTCCGGCCAGCAGGACATCGCCGGGCACCTCGACCGTCACCTGACGACCGAGTTGGGCCGGCTCTTCGCCGCCACGCTCGGCGGCGTCGTCCTCATCTACCTGGTGATCGATTTCGCCGACCGCGCCCACGGTTTTCACGGCCGCGCGTGGGGCAAGTCGGTGCTCGAGCTCTACGCGAACAAGGCCGCCGTCGTGTCCTACCAGCTGGCGCCGGCCGCCCTGATCATCGCCGCCGCCCTGCTGGTCACTCTGCTCTCCCGCCGCGGCGAGCTGATCGCTCTCTACGGCCTCGGCGTGCGGCCGCTCCGGCTGGCGCT
>VBLM01000527.1:0-2964 GCA_005879095.1 Deltaproteobacteria bacterium | reverse complement strand
CGAGCCACCGTTCCGGCTCGCCCGGCGCATCGACGCGCGCCGCATCGAGCCGCTCGCCAAGGTGAAGGGTGGCGAAAGGTGGGTGCTGTTCGACGCGACCGAAACGACCTACGGCCTGCAGGGCGGACCAGGCGGCACCATCGAGGAGCGGCGCGCCGACCTGATGGAAGTGACGTTTCCGGAGACGCCCGCCGACCTCGAGCTGCGCAGTGGGCGGCCATCGCAGCTTCCGTGGCTGGCGCTGCGCGAGCAGGTCCGGCGTCGCGAAGCGGCTGGCCAGCGCGCACGCGAAGCTCGCCGCGATGGGACTCACGCTCGGCATGCTGCGGCCGCGCCGGCGAATGCCGCTGGCGGGCGCGGTAGCGGTCGGAATCGCGCTGACGATGGTGCTCTGGGCGGCCTCGGTGATCGCGCACGCGATCTCGCTCGGCGGCGGGCTTTCGCCATGGACAGCCGGCGCCATTCCGGGCCTCGTCAGCACGCTGATCGCGGTGGCCGCGTTCCGGCGGGGGTAGTCATTCCCTCGACACGACGCGGCATTTCTGGCAAAACGCGCGCCGACAAAGGAGCACCTCTCGATGAAGGGCGTCATCCTCGCCGGCGGCACGGGCTCACGGCTCTTTCCGCTCACCAAGGTCACCAACAAGCACCTGCTCCCGGTCGGCCGTGAGCCGATGATCTACCATCCGGTTCGCAAGCTCACCGAGGCCGGTATCGACGAGATCTGCATCGTCACCGGCGTCGATCACATGGGCGACGTGGTCAACCTGCTCGGCTCGGGCAAGGACTTCGCCTGCCGCTTCACCTACAAGGTCCAGGACGAGGCTGGCGGCATCGCCCAGGCGCTAGGCCTTGCCGGCAACTTCGCCGGCAGAGACCTGCTCTGCGTGATCCTCGGCGACAACATCTTCGAGGATTCGATCGCGCCGTACGTCGCGGCCTTCCGTGAGCAGGCCCGCGGCGCCCGGCTTCTTTTGAAGCAGGTGCCCGACCCGCAGCGGTACGGCGTCGCCGAGGTGGAGGGCTCGAAAGTCATCCGCGTCGTCGAAAAGCCGCAGGCGCCGAAAAGCGATCTGGCGGTCGTCGGCATCTACTTCTACGACGCGGAAGTGTTCGATATCATTGCGACTTTGAAGCCGAGTGGCCGTGGCGAGCTGGAGATCACCGACGTCAACAACCACTACCTGCGGGCCGGCTCGCTGCAGTGCGATCGGCTCGCCGGCTGGTGGACCGACGCCGGCACGTTCGACTCGCTGGCGTTCGCGAACGAGCTGGTGAGGCCGAAGTGAAGCTGCTGGTCACCGGGGGCGCGGGCTTCATCGGGTCGAACTTCGTCCGCTTCCTGCGGCGCGAGCGGCCTTCGTTCACCGTCGTCAACCTCGACAAGCTGACGTATACCGGCAACGCCGAGTCGCTGCCGGATCTGCGCGACTTCGTCCACGGCGACATCGCGGATGCTCGCGGCCGAGAGCCACGTCGATCGCAGCATCCTCGGGCCCGGCGTGTTCGTCGAAACCAACGTCGGCGGCACGCAGGTGCTGCTCGACTGCGCCCGGCAAGCCGGCGTGAAGCGGTTCGTGCAGGTCTCCACCGACGAAGTCTACGGCTCGCTCGGCCCGACCGGAAAGTTCAACGAAAACAGTCCGTTAAGGCCTTCGAGTCCGTACTCGGCGTCCAAGGCGGCGGCGGATCTATTGACGCTCTCGTACGCGCACACGTTCGGCATGGACGTCGTCGTCACGCGCTGCTCGAACAACTACGGCCCGTACCAGTTTCCCGAGAAGCTCATCCCGCTGATGATCGTCAACGCGCTCGAAGACCGGAAACTGCCCGTCTACGGCGACGGCATGCAGGTGCGCGACTGGATCCACGTCGAGGACCACTGCCGCGCGCTTCTGGCCGCGCTGGAGAAGGGCAAGCCGGGCGAGGTGTACAACATCGGGTCGGACAACGAGTGGCCGAATCTCCGGATCGTGACCCGGCTCCTGGAAATCCTCGGCAAGTCGACGGATTTGATCGAGCACGTGAAGGACCGGCCCGGCCACGATCGGCGTTACGCGATCGACGCGACCAAGGCACGCACCGAGCTCGGCTGGGCCCCCCGGATCGAGTTCTCCGAGGGCCTCCAGGCGACCGTCGACTGGTACGTGAAGAACCGCGGCTGGTGGGAGCACGTCCGCACCGGCGAATACCGCACGTATTACGAGCGGAACTACGGCGGCCGATGACGATCCTCGTGACCGGCGCACAAGGCCTCGTCGGCAGCCGCGTCGTCGCGCGCCTGAAGGCGGCGGGCGAACGCGTCGTCGGCATCGGCCGCGCCGAGTCCGACCTGCGCGACGCGGAACGGCTTGCGTCGCTGGTCGCGGACCTCCGCCCGGGCGGCATCATCCACTGCGCGGCGATGACCGACGTCGACGCCTGCGAGAAGGATCCTGAGGCGGCCTGGGCGGTGAATGCCGCCGCGGTCGCCGTGCTCGCTCGCCAGCCGGTGCGGCTGACGGCGATCTCGACCGACTACGTCTTCGGCGGCGAGAAAGGCGACTATGCCGAGGACGATGCGCCCAACCCGCGCAGCGTCTACGGGCGCAGCAAGCTCGCCGGCGAGCTGGCCGCTCTGTCGCTCTCGCGCGACCGGGCCATCTGCCGCACCGCAGTCGTGTATACCGGGTATAAAAATGCCATTAAGCGCACGTTCGCGGCCAGTGCCACTGAGAGCCTGCTGGCGGGAAAGCCGGTGAACGCCTTCAGCGATCAGATCGTCTCGCCCACCCTGGCCGACAACGCCGCCGAGATGGTGATCGGCGTCCACCAGTCGGGCGAGCAGGGCATCTTCCACTGCGCCGGCGCTTCGGCGGTCTCGCGCGTCGAGTTCGTCAAAGCCCTCGCGCGAAAGCTGAAGGCCGATGACGGTCTCGTGGTCCCGACCCGGCTCGCGGAAATGAAGCTCCCCGCGCCACGGCC
>VBLM01000526.1 GCA_005879095.1 Deltaproteobacteria bacterium | reverse complement strand
GTCGACGGCGCCAGCGTCGTCTGTACCACCGCGGTGCTCGTGCTGCGCGCGGATCTGGCCGGCCGGGACGTACGAACGGAGGAGGTCGATCTGCTCGTCGAGCGACACCGGCTTGAGGCACCGCCTGCACTGCCCCCTGAGCGGCACCGTCGCCTTGGCCTGGACCAGGACTTTGCGGCCCAGTTTGGTGGCCCTGCCGGCCAGGTGCGCGGCGCCCGCGGCGTGGAATTCGGTCGCCGGCTCGGCCCGCAGGACCTCGTCGAGGAACTCGCGCGGCAGGTCCGCCTCGAAGGGCTGGTTCGCCTCCTCCAAGGCGTCGACGTTGAGGATGAGATCGTCCACTGCGGGTTCCGCGGAAAGCGGCGCACCTTAGAGGCAGGGGCGCGGGAAGTCAAGGCTTTCGGCCGACGAGGACGAGCGACTCCGGGCTGGTTTGGAGCCTCAGCCGGCGCGGTTCCCCGAGGCCGGATTCGAGCATCCACGAGCGCACCGTTTGGGGATCGTGAACGTCGCCGTCCTTCGTGAAGAGGGCCATGTTGAGCGCGAAAAGGACGCCCTGCGGCGTGGCGCTGTCGAGGTCCTTGACGACGAGGATTCCGCCGCGTTTGAGAGCGGCGGTGGCTTTCCGCACGATCGCGGCGCAGTCGGATTCGCCGAACAGGTGGAGCACATTGGCGAGCAGAACGACGCCCTGCTCGTTTGGGTACTCTGAGGTATTGAGTATATTGAGCGCAAGTAATTTTGCCTGTGTTTTTGAGAGCTTCAGTACCTCGGGCATGTCGACAACGGTCGCCTCGCCGGGAAACGCGGCCGAATAGGCGCCCGCGCCACCGCCGAGATCGAGCAGCGGACCATCCGGCTTCAATTGCTCCCACAGCTCGCGCGCCGCGGCCGCTCCGGCTTGCCAGAGATAGTCGTGAAACCGCTGCAGATCGGCCGGCTCGGTGCGCAGCGGCTCGTCGGTGCGGATCACGTGTGCGAGTTGTCCCCACCCGCCCTCGGGGACCGGTCCCGGCTCGGGCAGGTTCTCCGGATCGAGCCCGAACAGCGCCAATGCCTCGAGCAGCTTGCGTAGCCGGCGCGCGCCTTTCACGTGCGGCGCCTGGCGCAGCTCGCGGGCGGCGCGGATGACGGCGTCGCGCAGGTACTTCTGCTGTTCGTTCGCGACTACGGCGAAGACGTCCAGAGATCCTCCGCATGTTCGACCTGCATTCGCTCGATTCCACGCTCGCGCAGCTTCCGGCACAGAGGCGGCGGCACGATCCAGAATGCCGGCTCACCGAACACGCCGCGCGGGTTCCTCGGCCGCTCGAGGATACAGGTCCGCGTGTCGAGCGTGAGGACCGGCGCTTCGCACGGGTGAGTCTGGTAGGTCGGAGCCAGCACGTTGACCTGCCGGACCGCGCGCACGGCGGAATGCGACAGGGCCACGTCTTCCGCGGTCGGCTCCTCGTGCCACCACGGCAGCTCGGCGAACGGGACCTCCTCGGTCAGCCGGACGATGCGGCCGGCGCGCGCAGCGTCGGCGACCTTGACCCAGGCCGGCGCCGCGAGCGCATCGCGGGCGAACGGCACTTCCGTCCGCGCCTGCCATTCGTCGTGCGCCGCTTGCTCGAGGGCTTGCGCCGCGGTCGCGCCGAACGCGTCGGCCAGCGGCGCGGCGTCGGTGAGAATCAAGAAAAGATTTTTCTTTCCGAACAGCCGGGCCAGGCACTGACCAAGGAGAACGAAGAGCGACACACCCGGCACGGCCTCGCCGGGCACTTCCGGAAAGACGTGACGCGGGAAGGCGAGGCTCCCGAGCAGAAGCGCAGCGGCCTCCAGCACCATCCACGGCGGCGGCGGGCGGTCGAGCGGGCGAGAGAGACCGTGACACAGCTC
>VBLM01000524.1 GCA_005879095.1 Deltaproteobacteria bacterium | reverse complement strand
GATCTGGGCGGGCAAGTGCAGGCGGGCAAGTTCCGCGAAGACCTCTATTACCGGTTGAACGTCGTCGGCGTGAAGCTGCCGCCACTGCGGGAACGGGTGGAGGAGATCCGTTCGCTGTCGGAACGGTTCCTGCAGCGGCACGCGGAGCGGATGGGCCTGCCGCGCCGGCACCTCTCGCAGCGGGCGCTGGAGGTGATGGCGCGCTACCGCTGGCCGGGCAACGTCCGCGAGCTGGAGAACGCGCTGGAGCGGGCGCTGGTCTTGTCGGAGGACGACGCGATCGAGCCGGACGCGCTGCCCGAGCCGGTCCGGGCCGCGGCCGCGCCCGAGCCGTTGCCGAGCGCGCTCGACCCCGACGACCTCTCGGTCAAGCGCGCGCAGCGCGTGCTGGAGGCCGATCTGATCCGCAAGGCGCTCGATCGGACCGGCGGCAACCGGACCCGCGCCGCGGAGCTCCTCGAGCTCTCGCCGCGCGCGCTGCTCTACAAGATCCGCGAGTACGGTCTGGAGTAGCCGCTTTACCCACCCACGAGTTCTAGCGGGTGTGCTGTTTTCCCCCCCTAATGCAGGTGAAGTGCACCTGCAATGCACCGTCAGTGACGGGTCAGTTCCTTGACTGCCTACATGAAACTGATCGATCGATGCTCGTCATGAATCGCGTCCAGAAGTTCCGCGAGGCAGCGTTGATGGCCAAGGCCGAGCTGGCGCGCAAGGCGGGCGTCTCGGAATCGACCATCGACCGCGTCGAGGCCGGCCACGACTGCCGGATGGAGACCAAGCGCAAGATCCTCTTTGCGCTCGGCCTTTCCCTGCACGAGAGCACCAAGCTCTTCCCCCGAAACGGCGCCCGCAGGGCCGCGGAGCGGCGGTAATGGACGTTTTTTTGGGCAGTAGAAATTCCGGTGATAGCGTCGCCGGCACCTACGAGGAACCCTGAACATGGCAAAGGGCAAGCTCGCTCTCGGTCTCGACATCGGCTCCAGCTCGGTGAAGCTGGTGCAACTGAAGGAAGCGAAGCGGGGGTACATCCTCGAGGCCTTCGGCGTCTCGCCGCTGCCGCCGGAAGCGATCGTCGACGGCGCGCTGATGAACTCCACCGCCATCGTGGAGGCCATCCGGCAGCTGGTCAGCCAGTACAAGCTGAAGAACCGGGAGGTGGCCATCGGCGTCAGCGGCCACTCGGTGATCATCAAGAAGATCTCGATGCCGAAGATGACGCAGGAAGAGCTGGAGGAGTCGATCCAGTGGGAGGCGGAGCAGTACATCCCCTTCGACGTCAAGGACGTGAACATCGACGTCCAGATCCTCACCCCGCCCGACGTCGACACCGGCACCGGCCAGATGGACGTACTGCTCGTCGCCGCCAAGAAGGACATGATCAACGACTACACCAGCGTCGTCTCCGAAGCCGGGCTCCTGCCGGTGGTCGTCGACGTCGACGCCTTCGCGGTGCAGAACTCGTTCGAGGTCAACTACGAGCTGCCCAAGGCCGAGACCATCGTGCTGGTCAACGCCGGCGCCAGCGTCGTCAACATCAACGTGCTGGCGAACGGGCTCACCACGTTCACGCGCGATGTCACAATGGGCGGAAACCAGTTCACCGAAGAGATTCAAAAGCAGCTCAACGTCAGCTACGACGAGGCCGAGAAGCTCAAAGTCGGCGGCGACGCGGCCCAGGACAGCGACTCGGTCGTACCGCAGGAGGTCGAGCGCGTCATCCAGGGCGTGGCCGACCAGATGGCGGGCGAAATCCAGCGCTCCCTCGACTTCTACACCGCCACCGCGGCGGACTCGCACATCGCCCGGCTCTATCTGTCCGGCGGCACCGCCAAGATTCCCGCCCTCTTCAAGGTGATCGAGCAGCGCGTCGGGGTCCCGGTCGAGATCCTCAATCCTTTCAAAGGCGTGGAGATCGACAACCGGAAGTTGCGGTGAGGAGGCACGCACGATGATCAAGATCAACCTCCTCCCCGTTCGCGCCGCGAAGAAGCGCGAATTCGGCCGGCAGCAGATCGTGCTGTTCGGGCTGCTGCTGGTGCTGGCGGCCTTCGGCAACTGGTTCTGGTACGGCAAGGTCGAATCCGAGCTGACGGCTCTCGATCAGCGCATCGCCCAGACCCGGACCGAGATCGCCCAGCTGGAAAAGACCATCGGCGAGGTCAAGTCGATCAAGGACGACAAGAAGGCGCTGGAGGACAAGCTCAAGATCCTCGATACCCTGAAGAAAGGCCGGACCGGGCCGGTCAAGGTGATGGACGAGCTGGCCACCGTCATCCCGCAGCGGGTGTGGCTGACCGATTACGCCGAGCAGGGCGGCAACGTCACCATGACCGGGCAGGCGGCCGCCTACGAGGATCTCTCGACCTTTTCCAAGAAGCTCAAGGCGTCGGTCCACTTCACCAACATCACCATCAAGACGGCGCACCAGCGGGCCGACGGCGTAGTCGACTGGGTCGTCACCTGCAACGCCTCGTACTCCGCGTAAGAGGAATCCATGGCGCTCACCGGACAGGACATCCTCAACGCGGTCAACAAGGCCCCCGTCGGCCAGAAGGTCGGCGTGGTGGCGGCCGTGATCGTCGCCCTCACCGCGGCCAACTGGTACTTCTTCGTCGATCCGATGCAGACCCAGATCAACCAGCGGCAGGCCACCCTGCGG
Source organism: Deltaproteobacteria bacterium (assembly GCA_005879095.1). GTDB lineage: Bacteria > Myxococcota > Myxococcia > Myxococcales > 40CM-4-68-19 > 40CM-4-68-19. Next base: position 6,742 of record VBLM01000524.1, on the reverse strand, counting down.
CAGCTGGAGGACGAGCTGATCCAGAAGCAGTCGATCGCCAACAACCTGGCCCAGTTCAAGCACGAGAAGGAGATCCTCGAGCGGCGGCTGGCGCAGGCACTGACCGAGCTGCCCAACGAGGCCAACGTCGACGATCTGATCCGCTCGCTCTCGGAGATCGGCACCAAGAGCGGGCTGACCATCAACAGCATCGACCCGCAGGGAGAGCAGCGGCAGAGCTTCTACGCCGCGATCCCGATCGTGATGTCGGTGACCGGCAACTACCACGAGATCGGCGTCTTCCTCGACTCGCTCTCCAAGCTGGCCCGCATCGTCAACGTCACCAACATCAAGATGGGCGGGGCCAAGGTCGCCAACGACAAGCTGCAGGTGAACGCCAACTACGTCGCCACCACCTTCCGCTTCCTGCCGGAGCAGAAGCCTGCCGCCGCCGGGGCCGGGGCGCCCAAATGAACCGCCTTTTGCGCAGCGCACTCGTGACGGTCCTCTTCGCCGCGGCCTGCGGAAGCCCGCCGCCGCCGCCGCGCCGGGCCGTGGCCGCGGCCGCCCCGGCGCCCAAGCCGATGGAAGAGGAAGTCAAGGAGATCGCGCCGACCAACATCTACGTCTACTCGCCGATCGGCAAGCGCGACCCCTTCCAGAACCAGGTGGTCACGATTACGGGCATCACCCACATCGAGGTCAAGGGCCGCAACAAGACCCCGCTCGAGAAGTGGTCGCTCGACCAGCTCAAGCTCTCCTTGACCGTCACCGGAACCGCCACGCCGATGGCGATGGTGGAGGACCCCGAGCACCGCGGCTGGACCGTGCGGCTGGGCGACTTCATCGGCCAGAACGGCGGAAAAGTCACCGGAATCCATCGGGACGAGGTCATCGTCACCGAGACCATCACCGATCACTCCACCGGCCGCGTCTATCCGCAGAACGTGAAGCTGACGGTGCCGGTGGAAAAATCCGAAGAACGGGACCTGAGAGCGCTGCAGGAAGGCGAGCAGCTCGGTCCCGCGAGAGGGGAAAAGTAGCCGTGCGCGTCGCAATCGAGACCTCGAAGGAGAAGCGGATGCCCAGCCACTTCCTCGCACTCGCCGCGGCCTTGCTCGCGGCAGCGCCTGCGCGCGCGGCCGTCCAGGTCACCTCGCTCGAGGACCAGGGCGGCAGGCTGGTGATCCATGCCAGCGCCAAGCCGGAGTTCACCGCCTTCAAGCTGTCCGGGCCGCCGCGGGTCGTCATCGACCTCAACGGCGGCGACGTGACGGCGGCCGCCAAGCCGATGGACGTCCATCGCGGCGGCATCGCCAGCGTCAGCGCGGCGCAGTTCGACGAGGGCCAGAGCCGCGTCGGCCGGATCGTGGTCGCGCTGGAGAAGGACGCCAAGTACGACGTGTCGGCGAGTGGAAACGACCTCGTATTGACCGTCGGTGAGATGGCAGGGGCATCCGATCCGAACGTGGTCCTCTCGCGCGACGACGCGCAGCGGGTGAAGAATCCGGCGCACAAGCTGACCGGCGTGAAGGTGGCGGCGGCTGACGGCGCCGCAATGGTTCGGCTGGCCGCGGACGGCGAAGTCGCTTCCTTTACGCTGACCGAGCTCCAGAATCCGGGGCGGCTGGCGGTCGATCTACACGGGATCTCGGGTAAGGCCGGCAAGGCGCAGGGCGCGGCTACCGTGAAGGGCGTCCGGTTTGCGAAGCATGAAGACGGCATGCGCGTCGTCGTCGACGGCGATGGCGAGAAGATGCCGAAGTACGAGATCACGCGTCAGACCGACGGCCTTACGGTGACGGTCGGCGAGCCGAAGCTTGCGCCGAAGGTGGAAGTAGCGGCAGTGCGGCCCGCGGAGCCGAAGCCCGCAGTCGCCCCGATCCCGGCGCTGGTTCCGATCCGCGCGGTCGACATGCGCGCGATCGACGGGCGCACCGAAGTCCTGGTCGCACTCGAGGACAGCGTGCGATTCGAGATTGCGCGTCCGGATGCGACGACGTCGGTCCTGACGTTGCACGGGGCGCTGTTGCCCGAGCAGCTCGAGCGGAATCTGGACGCGAAGGCGCTGGGCGGGCCGGTCTCGCAGCTCTCCAGCTACCGGGTCCCCAACGCGCCCGGCGAGGTGAAGGTGGTCGCGACCAAGGCGGCCGGCACGCCGGACGAGATGTCGGCGATGAAGGGCACCTTGATCTGGAAGTTCACCGGGCCCAAGCCGGTGGCCCAGCAGGCTGCCACGACGCCCGCGCCACGCGCCGCCGCGATGGCCTCGGACGCCAAGGCCAACCAGGCATCCGGGACCGTCTACGACGCCAGCCAGTACACCGGCCGGAAGGTCGACTTCAACGTCAAGGACATCGACATCAAGAACCTGCTCGGCGCCATCGCCGAGATCAGCAAGAAGAACATCATCGTCGCCGACGACGTGCACGGCACGGTGACCATCAAGCTGCGCAACGTCCCTTGGGACCAGGCGCTCGACATCATCCTCAAGTCGAAGGGCCTGGGACGCGAGGAGATCGGCAACATCATCCGCGTCGCGCCGATCGAGACCCTGCGCAACGAGCAGCGCTCGGCGGCGGAAGCGTACAAGAACCGGCAGGCCACCGAGCCGCTCAAAGTGCGCCTGATTCCGGTCAACTACGCCAAGGCCGACGCGCTCACCGCGCAGATCAAGGACGCCCTCACCGACCGCGGCACGGTCTCGGTGGACACCCGCACCAACACGCTGATCGTCAAGGACGTGCAGGAGGCGTTGCTGCGCGCCGAGGGCATCGTCCGCAACCTCGACACGCAGACGCCGGAAGTGCTGATCGAGGCGCGCATCGTCGAAGCCTCGACCAGCTTCTCGCGCAGCGCCGGCATCCAGTGGGGCGGCAACATCTCGCTGGCGCCGACGTTCGGCAACCCGACCGGCCTCGTCTTTCCCAATATCCTCTCGGTGGCCGGCGCGGCCGACGACCCCAGCGCTCCGCTGGCCGGCCTGACCGGCATTACCACCCCGAACTTCGCCGTCAACATGCCCGCGCCGATCGGCTTGAACAACGGCGCCGGCCTCGGCTTCGTCTTCGGCAGCGCGGGCGGCGCGGCCAACCTGAGCCTGCGCCTTTCCGCGGCGGAGAACAGCGGCACCATCAAGACCATCAGCTCGCCGCGGGTGGTCACGGTGGACAACATCGACGCCAGCATCAGCCAGGGCGTCAGCATCCCGTTCTCGCAGACCAGCGCGGCGGGCGTGTCCACCACCTTCATCGAAGCGCGCCTCGAGCTGCGCGTCACGCCGCACGTGACGCAGGAAGGCTCGGTGCAGATGAAGATCAACGCCAGCAACAACCAGCCCAACCCGGGCCTCACCGGCTCCAACGGCCAGCCCTCGATCACGCGGCGTGAAGCGAAGACCGAGGTGCTGGTGCGCGACGCCGAAACGACCGTCATCGGCGGCATCTACACCCGCCGCAACGCGGAGGCGTGGAACGAGGTCCCGGTGCTCTCCAAGATCCCGGTGCTCGGCTGGCTGTTCAAGAAGAAAGCCATCTCCGACGACCGCACCGAGCTGCTCATCTTCATCACGCCCCGGATCGTCAACCGTTCGCAATCCGTCGTCGCTGCCGCGCCCGGCGCGGGCGACGAAGGCAAGCAGTAGGAGGCCACGAGCCATGAAGACCCGCATCGCCATTCTCCTGGCCCTCGCGGCCGCCGGCTGCAAGATCAAGGGCAACCCTTCGCTGCTGATCACCAAGGTGATTTCCGGCACGCTAACGGCCGCCACTACCAGTGCTCCGGCGCTCTGTACGTTCGACCCTGGCTCGACGGAGATCGATTTCCTCCCGTACAACCCGGTCGAGAACACCGGCAACGTCGGCGCGGTGGTGTCGAACACGATCCTCCCGACGACGGCGGTGAACCCGACTCTGCGGACCGATGCGGCGACCTTCCTGCCTCACCAGGCCGTGGTCGACTACGAGGTCATCGGCGGCGGCGCCTCGATCGGCGAGAAGATCGTTCCAGCCGCCGGTGCCGAGGTACCGAGCGGTACCAGCGCGCCGGTGCTCATGCACTTGTTGCCGGCCGGCACCCTGCCTGCAGGCCTGGCGGCGGGCACCATCATTCGGACCACCTTCCATGTCGAGGGCAAGCTGGTCGATGGGTCGACGGTGCACACCTCCGAGCGCGAGTTCCTCTTCGAGATCTGCACCTCGACCGGCTGTGGAAGTCCGTGCCTGTAGCCGCCGCGGCGGCGATCCGGTAGGTTCACCAGCGTGACGGCGACGTTGGCCGAGCTGTACGTCAAGCAGGGTCTGATCGGCCGGGCGCGCGAGATCTATCGGCGGCTGGCGGAGCAGGGCGACGCGCAGGCGGTGAAGAGGCTTTCGGAGCTGCCCTCGTCGGGGCCGGGGATCGAAGTGCTGCAGCGGCTGCTGGAGCGCGTACAAAGCCGTCGAGGGAAAGACTAGATGGGTTTCAAAGAGGATCTCGAGCAAATCTGCGGCAAGGTCGACGGCTCGTTTGCCGCCAGCGTGATGGGTTTCGACGGGATTCCCATCGAGACCCATGAGAACCATCCGCCAGAGGGGATCGAGCTCGCCACGCTGCTGGTCGAGTACTCGGGGATCATCTCGCAGGTGCGGCAGGCGGCCGAGACCCTGCAGATGGGCAAGGCGAGCGAGGTCTCGATCCGGACCGAGAAGATGGTGGCGGTCGCGCGCACGCTCACCTCGGACTATTTCGTCATGTTGACCCTCTCGCCCGACGGCAACGTCGGCCGCGCGCGCTACGAGCTGCGGGTAGCCAGCCCGAAGCTCGCTGCGCAACTTTAAGTCCAAACCGGACCACAGAGGCACAGAGGGCACAGAGATCTTTTTGTAAAACAAACCTCTGTGCTCTCTGTGCCTCTGTGGTGGATTTTGCAGTGTGGTTGTTGTAAATCGTCGCGCCCCTTCGAGGAGTGGCCATGGCCGACGTGATCGACACCAGCGAATTCCGCAACGGGCTCAAGATCCTCATCGACAATGAGCCGTTCGTGATCGTGGAATTCCAGCACGTCAAGCCCGGGAAAGGCTCGGCCTTCGTCCGCACCCGCTACAAGTCGCTCATCTCCGGGCGCGTCCGCGAGACGAACTTCAAGTCCGGCGAGAAGGTCGGCCGCCCCGACATCGAGGAAAAGAAGATGCAGTACCTCTACAAAGAGGGCGATCACTACGTCTTCATGGATTCGAAGAACTACGAACAGAGCCACATCGACGAGAAGGGGCTCGGCGAGGCGAAGAACTTCCTCAAGGAGAACATGGACGCCTCGGTGCTGTTCTGGAACGGGCGGGCCATCTCGGTGGATCTGCCCAACGCGGTCGAGCTGCGGGTGAAGAAGTGCGATCCGGGCGTGCGCGGCGACACCGTCTCCGGCGCGCTGAAGCCGGCCACGCTGGAGACCGGCTATACGCTGAACGTGCCTCTGTTCATCAACGAAGGCGATCTCTTGAAGATCGATACCCGGACAGGCGAGTATCTGACGCGCGTCGGTTGAAGCTCTCGGGGTCAATTTGGACGTTGAAAAACTGAAAGCAATTCTGGCTGCGCTCGAGGGCACCGACGTCACCCGGCTGACGTGGGTGGAGGGCCAGGAGACACTCGATCTGCGGCTCGGCCATCCGCCGCCGCCGACCACCGCCGTGCATGCAGTCCCGGTCGCGACTGGTCCGATGACCGCGATTCCGACGCCGCCGGCGGTCGCGCCGGTGCCCGCGGCGGCAACGCCCGCGGTCGAAAAAGCAGCTGCGCCGGCGAAGACCGCCGGCGACAGGACCTTCACCGTCAACTCGCCTTTCGTCGGGACCTTCTACCGCTCGGCTTCGCCCGAGAACCCGCCGTTCGTCGACGTCGGGACGGTGGTGAAGAAGGGCCAGGTGCTCTGCATCGTCGAGGCGATGAAGCTGATGAACGAGATCGAGGCGGAGCAGCCCGGCCGCCTGCTGGAAGTGCTGGCGCAGAACGGCAGCCCGGTCGAGTACGGCGAAGTGCTGTTCCGATTCGAGCCTGCCTGATGTTTCACCGGATCCTCATCGCCAACCGCGGTGAGATCGCGCTGCGGATCATCCGCGCGGCGCGCGAGTTGGGGATCGAGACGGTGGCGGTCCACTCGACCGCGGATGCGATGTCGCTGCACGTGCGCTTCGCCGACCAGTCGCTCTGCATCGGGCCGCCGCCGTCGAAAGAGTCGTACCTGAACATCCCGGCGCTGTTGTCGGCCGCGGAAGTGAGCGGGGCCGACGCCATCCACCCCGGCTACGGCTTCCTCTCCGAGAATGCCGAGTTCGCCGAGATGGTGATGCACTCCGGCATCGCCTGGATCGGCCCGCGGCCGGAAATGATCCGGATGATGGGCAACAAGATCCGCGCCAAGGAGGCGATGAAGGAGGCCGGGCTCCCGCAGCTGCCGGGCAGCGAGGGTGTGGTGCAGGACGAGCGCGACCTCGTCAAGTTGGCGGAAAAAGTGGGTTTTCCGGTGATTTTGAAAGCGGCGTCGGGCGGCGGCGGGCGCGGGATGAAGATCGTCCGCGAAAAGGAACAGCTCGCGCCGCAGTACCGCACGGCCTCGGCCGAGGCCCTGGCGGCGTTCGGCAACGGCGACATGTACGTCGAGCGCTACGTGGAGCGGCCGCGGCACATCGAGATCCAGATCGTCGCCGACGAGCACGGCAGCGTCATCCACCTCGGCGAACGCGAGTGCCCGGTGCAACGGCGGCACCAGAAGATGCTGGAGCAGTCG
>VBLM01000084.1 GCA_005879095.1 Deltaproteobacteria bacterium | reverse complement strand
TCGACTGCTACGGCCTCGGCCAGGACGTGGAGAACGCCACCGGCGGCCTGGTGCCGGGCGGCACCATCGAGGCCATCTGCGACGGCGTCGTCACCGCCGCGGGCAAGGCGGTCACCGATCTGCTGGCATCGGCGTGGCCGCTGACCGCCGACATCCTCGACTTCACCGGCCACGCCGGGGTCTCCGGCGCTGCCGATCCGTCGAACTGCGACGGCGGCGGCGGCGCCAGCTGCGCGGCCAGGTTGGGCAACGACAACTACGACAAGGACCTCGGCGCCGCCTGCTTCCAGGCCCCCAAAGAGACCCGCGACGGCTACTGGACCGGCGACTTCTTCTTCAAGGTCCTGCACAAGCTGCCGGGCGCCTGGGAAGCGACGCGGCCGCAGTAAGGGCCGTTGACCCGACGGGATACCCCGCGGTAGCAAGGACGCTCCGCCTTTGCTCGTGCAGCCAGGAGGAGTATCCATGGCCCCCGACGGAGTCCCTTCGCGCAGAGCGGAGCTGCGGGCGGCGGGGCTCAAGATCGGCGCGGCGGCGGTCGTGGCGGCGGGGCTCTTCGCGCTCTACGCACATGAAGTGAAGGTCGAGGCACAAGTCACGGATCTGCTGGCGGGCGTGAAGATCGGCACCGGCCGCGCCGGCGGGGCGCGCGCGGATTTGAACCGGGACACGCCGCGCGGATGGATCGCCGCCGAGGACTCGCTGAGGAAGGCGCTCGATCTGCAGCCGTCGAATCCGTACGCGGTAGCGGCGTGGGCCGACGTCGAGGTGCTGCTCGCCGGCGCTGGGTTTCCCGATCGAGCGCCGAACGCCGACCAGGCCGTAGCGCGCGCCGAGGGAAAAGACGTGCTGCTCCCCGAGCGCTACGAGGCGCGAACCCTGCAGCTGATCGCCGCCGGCAAGGCCGGCGAGGCCGAGACGTATGCCCTCGCGCTGCTCGACAAGTACGGCGCGGTGCCGCGCCTGGTCGACGCACTCGGCCGCGCCCAGCGCGCGTCGGGCAAGCTGGCCGAGGCGCGGGGCAACTTCAGGAAAGCGCAGGACGCCGACTGGCGCTCGCCGCGCTTCGTCGCCGACTACGCCCAGGCGCTGCTCGAGGACGGCAACGCGCTCGAGGCCGCGCAGGCGTTCGACCGCGCGCTGCAGGCCAACTCCGACCACTCTCGCGCGCAGCTCGGGAAGGCGCGCGCGCTGGTGGCGCTGAACGTGCTCGGGCGCGGCGGCGGCGACCTCAAGGCGGCGAAGTCGCTCTGCGACGCGGTGCTGGCGAAACCGGCGCAGGATGTGCCGGCGTCGATCAAGTCCCACGCGCTCGCGGCGCGCGCCGAGGCCCGGTTGGCCGAGGGCGATGCAGCAGCGGCCACGCAGGACGCCGACGCCGCGCTCTTCGCCGACGCGAAGTCGGCAGCCGCCCTGCGCGCGAGGGCGCTCGTCGCCGCGGCGGCGAGGAAGCCCGATGCGGCCGCCTCGTTCAGGAGCGCCATCGCAGCCGATCCGTACGACGCCTCGACCTATTTCGACGGCGCTTCGGCTCTCGTCGCGGCCGGCGACAGCGCGGGGGCCGAGAAACTCCTCGGCGCTTACGCGGCGACGTTGCCGCGGACGGCCCGCTACCATCTCGCGCTGGCACAGATCCTCTCGCGCCGCGAGTCGTGGAAGGACGCTCAGGTCGAGCTGAAGAACGCCGAGAAGCTCGAGCCGACGAATGCCCAGGTCTACTTCGAGGAAGGCCGCGTCGCGCAGAGCCAGAAGGACGCCAAGGCGGCGACCGCGGCGTACGAGCGCGCGGCACAGCTGCGCGACGATTTCCCCGAGGTCTACCGGCAGATGGGCAGGCTGTACCTCG
>VBLM01000523.1 GCA_005879095.1 Deltaproteobacteria bacterium | reverse complement strand
CGTCTGCGCGGTCGACGCCCCGTGAAACGGTACGCGCCCGGTCGCGAGTTGGTACATGACCACGCCGAGCGAGTAGATGTCGCTGCGCCGCCCCACTTCCGCGCTCCGACCCGCCGCCTGCTCCGGCGACATGTATTCCGGCGTTCCGATCAGCGCGCCCACCTCGGTGAGTCCCGCGCCGGCCGCCGGATCGACCAGTTTCGCAATCCCGAAATCGACGAGCTTGACGAAATTAGCGCGTCCCATCTGCGAGATGAGGAAGACGTTGTCGGGCTTGAGATCGCGATGGACGATGTGCCGCTCGTGCGCCGCCTGCAGCGCGCGGCAGCACTGCAGGAAAATTGGCCCCGCGATCGAAAGTGGCACCGGGCCCGGCATCAACGGGCGGCCGTTCAGATACTCCATGACGCAGCAGTAAAGGCCATCCAAAGTCACGCTGAAGTCGAGCGTCTTGACGATGTTCTCGTGCCCGATCAGGTTCACCGCGCGGGCCTCGTTGAAAAAGCGTTCGACGTGCGCGCGATCGCCGGCGAAACGTGGATGGAGGAACTTCACCGCGACCTCCAAAGTCACGCTGAAGTCGAGCGTCTTGACGATGTTCTCGTGCCCGATCAGGTTCACCGCGCGGGCCTCGTTGAAAAAGCGTTCGACGTGCGCGCGATCGCCGGCGAAACGTGGATGGAGGAACTTCACCGCGACCTGCGAGCCGATTCCGGGATGGCGCGCGAGATAGACCGCGCCCATGCCGCCTTTGCCGAGCAGCTTGACCAAGCGGTACGAGCCGGCGCTGCGCCCGATCAGCTCGTCCCACGGGCCTTTTCGCAACTCGTCGTCGAGTGTCAGCGTGCCCGCCATCGGATGCACAGCTTACTGCCATGGGCCGGGAGGAGCACACGCCCGCTCGTCCGCAGGGCGAGCAGAACCAGGAGCAGCAGCGGCCCGTGATCGGCGTCATCGGCGACGGGCTGCCTGGCTCCGATCGGGAGCGGATGGCCGCGGAAGTCGGCGCTGCGCTCGCGCGCGCCGGCGTGCACCTCGTCTGCGGCGGCCTCGGCGGTTGCATGGCGGGCGCGTCGCGCGGTTATAAGGAAGCGAACGGTCCCGGTATCTGCCTCGGCCTGCTGCCGGGGACCTCGCGTGACGACGCGAATCCGTTCGTCGATCTAGCCATCCCGACCGGCGTCAATTCCGCGCAGGGGGCGCTGGTCGTGATGGCAGTCGACGCGGCGATCGTGCTCGGCGGCGGCGGCGGCACCCTGAGCGAAGTCGGCCTCCTGCTGCGGGACGGAAAACCAGTCGTCGCGCTGGACGGAACCGGCGGCGCGGCGGCCCTCGTCGGCGGCAGACAGCTGGGCAAGACGCGCGTGCGCCTCGCGCGCAGCCCCGACGAAGCGGTGCGCATGGTCCTCGACGCGCTGAAAGCGCACGAAGACGTTCGCGCGCTGGAGGAGAACGGTGGCTCCTAGGCAGTCTTCGCCGCGGACTCTTCGCCGAAGTACTCGCGCATCTTGGCCTCCGCGTCGTCGCCGAACAAGATGCGGCAGGCTTCGCGCAGGCCCGGCGCGGCGCGGATCTCCTCGCGGCGCACGACCAGCGCTATCTTCGATCTGCGCCGCAGGAAGTCATCCAGCTTGACCACCATCTCGCGGCGCGCGGCTTCGTCGAGCTCGCAGCGGATGTACTCGCTGGTCTCGATGATTACCTCCGCCATCCGCGGATCGCGGCGGATGGCTTCGAGCAGGCCGAGCGCTTCGGACCCGTAGCGGCGCCAGAGACGCGTCGAAAGCTTCTCCGACGCGTGCGGCGAAGTCATCGCGTCGAGCCCCATCAGCCGCGCCTGGTGGAAATATTCCTCGCGCACGGCCGGCGGCGGCTCGCCGTACCAGACCTTGTCCGCGTAGGGCAGCGCGACGCCCAGTTTTCCGACGAGCGCGCAGATCTCTTCGCCCACGTTGAGACAGTCGGTCAGCTTGCCGCCGAAAATCGTGATCCGCCCGTCGACGACTTCGATCGCGTGTTTGCGCGAGAGCTGCATCCAGTCGCGCTCGCCGTTGCCGCTGCCCGACACCACCAGCGGTCGCACGCCGCACCGCTCGGCGATGATGTGGCGCTCGCTCAGCGGCAGGACGAAGCGGCGGTCCTCGGGCGTCACTTCCACCTCGGGCCGCTCGACGCGCGTATCGGTGGTGCCGATGCAGGTCTTGGCGCCCATCGGGATGACGAAGAAGAGGCGCCCGTCGTCGGCGAAGAAGGTCAGCACCCGATGGTTGGAGGTCAAACGATCGACGAGGATGTGGATGCCCTTGGAGAAGACGTGGCGATGCGCCGTCTGCACCTGGTCGCGCGCGTTGACGAAATCGGCGTACGGACCACAGGCGTTGACGAGCAGCTTGGAGCGGATGGAAACCTCGCGGCCGGAGATCGCGTCCCGCGCGCGGGTGACCAAGCCGCCTTCCGCGCGCGCCGTGCCGAGGGCCTCGACGTAGTTGGCCGCCGCGCAGCCGCGGTCGAGCGCGGAGCGGATGAAGCTCCAGACGAAGCGCGCGTCGTTGTCGTGCAGATACGCATCGGAATATTCGAATCCACCGTCGAGCGTCGCGGTGTTGACGATCGGCTCTTCGCCCTCGATGTCGCTCACCGACAAGAGCCGCGGCTTGCGCGTGAAGAAGCTGCCGATCAACCAGTACAGCCACGCGCCGAGGATCAGCTTCCAGCGCCCGTGGCGGAATCCGCGCTCGTGCGAGACGTAGAAGCGGATCTCCTGCACGATCGAAGGGAACGATCGGATCAGCTTGTTGCGCGCGCGGCAGAGCTTGCGCACCAGGCCGAGCTCGTACGACTCGAGATACTTGATCCCGCCCCAGGCGAGGTTCGACGACTGTTGCGAGGTGACCGAGGCGAAGTCCCCGCGATCGATCAGCGCGACCTTCACCCCGCGCGCAGCAAGCGCAGCCGCAGAAACCGCGCCGTTGATTCCGCCGCCGAGGACGAGCACGTCGAAGCGCTGCTCGGCGAGCCGCATGATGTTGGTGTCGCGCAGCTTGCGGTACGGCATGGGTCGAAGATACACCGCCGCCATGCTCCTCGCCGCTGCCTGCGCGCTCCTGACTGCCGCCGAGATCGCAAGAGTGCAGGGCGAGCCGCCGGCACAGGCCAAGGCCAGCCAAGCGGGCGCGTCCGAGCGGTGCTTCTTCGAGCTGCCGACCTTCACCAAATCGATCTCGCTCGAGGTCACGCGCGGCGCCAACGTGCGCGAGCTGTGGAAGAAATCGCTGCACAACGAGGAAGAAAACGCGCGCCCCGAGCGCGTGCGCGGGATCGGCGACGATGCTTTCTGGTTCGGCGATCCGCGCCTCGGCGGCCTCTACGTGTTGCGCAAGGACGCGATGCTGCGGCTCTCGGTCGGCGGCGCCGAGACCAAAGCGGTCAAGCTGCGCAAGCTCAAGCTGCTGGCGCGCGCTGCGCTGAAGAAACTATTTCGGTAGCGTGCCGTCAAAGGCGCCGAAGAGCGTCTTGCCCGAAACCTGGCGCGCGACGGTGGCCCAGCTGTCCTGCGCGTCGGCCGGTCCGACCGAGGCGTTCGCCGTCGGATCGTTCACGCACGAACCCGTGCATCCATCGGCGTAGCCGATCAGCACGCGCCCGATCTTGTCGACCGTGATGTCGTTGAAATCGAGCAGGTTCCGGCAAGCGTTGCTGCCGCCGCCGTTCCAGATGCAGCCGCGCTGGACCGGATCGGCCGGCGTGACGTCGCTCGTGGTCCAGCTCTTGCCGCCGTCGTACGTCATCGATACGTACATGTGCCACACGCCGTTGAAGGCCGAGGACTGATCGTCGCCGGGCGTCGTGGTGCCGAGGAAGGCGAAGGCCGCGCGGTTGTCGTCTCCCGCGATCACTTCCGCAAACTCGGTGTTCTGGATGCCGTAGCCGGTGCCGGCATCGAACGGCTTGCCCCAGGTGGCGCCGCGATCGTGCGAGACCGAGACCTTGGCGTGGCCGTCGTAGTTGACGAAGCCGGTGTAGATGGTGTTCGCCGAACCTGCGGAAACGGATGGATCTCCGCCATTGCGGCTCGACTTCGTCAGCGAGATCGTCTTCACCGTCCAGGTCAGGCCGTTGTCGCTGCTCACGACCACGGCGGGTCGCTCGACGCCGGCGGCGTCGCTGCAATTTTCATTGGGGACGTAGGCGGTGCCATCGGGCGCCACGCGCACATGGCCGTGCAGGCCGCCGCACTGGGTGAGGTTGTAGATCGGCACTCCGGGACCGAACGTCAGCCCGCCGTCGTCGCTGCGCGCGCAGATCGCGGTCGCGATGCCCTGCGAGCAGTAATAGACGGCGTGTGGATAGGTGTGCACCGCGGGCGCCGGCGACGCGTAGTTGCCGCCGCCCACCGTCTGATGATCGGGGCCGGCCGGCGTGCCGCATCCCTCGGCCGGCTGCCAGGTCTCGGCGTCATCCTCGGTGTAGGACATCGTGCTGCAGGCACCGTCGAGCTGCGATTCGATCACGCGTCCGGTCGTGCTGTCGGCCCAGAGGATCGGATCGAGCGAAACGCGCGCGAAGGGCGACCGCTTGTCGGCCCAGGTCGCGCTGGCCGGCGACGGGCCGTCGTTGAAGAGCACGCGCAGGGTGTGGTTTCCCGACTCGATGAAGACGGCGCCGGTCTTCCAGTTCACGCCGATCGACGGTTCGCCTGCGCCGTGCGCGCCGTTGACGGTGGAGCCGAGCGGGATCGCCATGTTCGGATCCGCCGGGTAGTTCACGAAGGTGGCGGCGTGCGGCGGAATCTTCGGCGTCGGTGGGTTGGTGCGCGTCGCGATCGTCAGCGTCGCGGTGGCCTGCGCGGGCGTCGGCAGCGGCGAGAGCGATGCCACCGATCGCAGCGCCCAGACGCCGTCGACCGGATCGGTGATCACCAGGTCCTCGTAGTTGTCGCCGCTGGTGTTGGTGTCCGGAGATCCCGGTCCGTACTTCGCGCCGTTCGGGCCGTACGCGAAGATGTCCAGGTCGGTGGGCACCGGGCTGGTCCACGTGTAATGGATCGAGAGCGTCGCGGTGTAATTGACGTAGAACGTCGAGGCCGGCGACGGCAGCGAGAGCGTCAGATCGTATTCGTCGCAGACTCCCGGCGGGCAGATGTCCTCGGTGCCGGTGTCGATCACGGTGCCGGCCACGACCGGTGCGTAAGTCCATGAAACGGGTCCGGAAGTCGAGCTGATCGATCCGCCCGGCGGTGTCGCGGCAGTTGCGCTGAGAGCAAGGAACAGGGCCGCGACGAACAGGGCGTTCCGCATGTTTCGACCTCCCGCGAGGGGGCCGAAACATTTGAACGGCGACGTTGCCGCGCAAGCCCCCGAGCGTTCGCCTGGACGCCCACATTGGAGGCAGAATGTAGAGATGAGCGACCGGATCGTGGGCGGAGTGATCTCGGAGAAGAACCTCGTCGGCGTGCTGGTAGGCCTCCTGCAGCAGGACGATATCGACAGCGCCACCCATCTCTACGAGGAAGGCGGCCGCGCGGTGGCGGAGCAACTGTTCAGTGTGCTGCAGAAAGGCGATGCGAAGCTGCGCGAAGCCGGCGTGCGCATGTATGTGCAGGCGCGCGATTTCGCGCGAGCTGCGCGGATGCACGAGCAGGCGCGGTTCTGGCCTGACGCCGCCAGGTTCTACGAGGAAGCGGGCGATCTCGCTTCCGCCGCGCGCTGCTGGAAGAAGGCCGGCGAGCCGAAACGCGCCGCGCGCGCGCTGCACGCTTCCGGCGCGGTGGAGGAAGCCGCCGCGCTCTACCAGGAGCTGAAGCAGCCGGACGCGCGCGCGACGGTCCTGGCACGCGGTGAGCGCTGGCTGGAATCGGCGGCCGCATATCGCGACGCGGGCAACACGCGCGCCGAGACGGATGTCCTGCGGCAAGTTCCGCAGGAGCATCCGGATCGGGTGCCGGCCGTGAAGCGGCTCGCCGAGATCCTGCTCAAGCGCAACCGCGCCAACGAAGCCGCGCAACTGGTGGCGGACGCTGCGCGCGACAACGAGGTGGGCCGCACCGACGTCGAGCTGCACGAGCTGCTTGCGACGCTCTTCGATCAGCTCGGACAAGCCGGCCACGCGGAGCGCGTGCGGCTGCGCGCACAGCGGCTGCGCGCGCGCCAGGCGACTCCCGAGTCGGTTCCGGCGTCGGAAGCCCCTCCACCCGAGCAGGACGGCTACCGGTTCCTCAAACAGATTCCCATCTTCGCGCGGCTGACGCTGGGCGACATGCGCGACCTGTACCGGCTCGCCGCGGAGGAAACGTGGTCGCCGGGCGAGCTGATCATCGACGCCGGCGTCGACGCGCCCGGGCTGGTGATCCTGATCGAGGGCGACGCAGAGGTGTACGCGCTCGGACCCGGCGGCGCCCGCCATCTGAACAGCCTCGGCCCCGGCGCTCACATCGGCGAGATCTCGCTGCTCTCGAAATCGCTGACCTCCGCGCGCGTTACCGCTTCGACGCAGGTGCGCGGGCTGCGCATCGAACGCGACAAATTCGAGATGTATCTCGAGAGCCACCCGTCGGCGGCGTTGAGGATCTACCGGCTGTTCAGCGAGGGCCTGGCCGATCGCGTCCGCGCGCTCAGCGTTCCGTGAAGCTCGCGGCGACGTCGGACCAGAGCGCGCGGAATCGCGCGTCGTCGAAATCGGACCCGGAACGCAGGAACGTCGCGCCGACCGATTCGTAGTGTCCGATCACGTCGAGGTGATCGCCGAGCACGATCCCGGCCGCCTCGCCGCGCAGCGTCTGCGACCAGGCCGGGACGATGCCGTCGTTGCTGGTGTCGGTGAGCGCGACGCGCCGCGCGCCGATCCAGGGCCCGCGCGGCACCGGGGCACCATCGCGCGGCGGCGACGCGGTCAGCGCGTACGTGAGATCATAGAGCACGCGATGCAGCGGTGCGGTCGCGAATGCGATCGGCGAGAACCCGGCCCGCGGCGAGACGGAGACGAAGCTGCGCGGCTCGACGCGATCGCCGCCTTCGAGCCCGCGGTTGAGCTCGCCCATGGCTTCCGGCGTCAGGTCCTCGACCAGCCGGTGGTCCTGCGAGACGTCGTCGAGGAAGCGGCGGATCTGGTGCGCGGTTTCGTCGTCGACGTCGGCGAGCTGCGCGATCAGTTGATCGGTCGGCGTCGGCTGCTGCAGCGTGACGCGCTTGATCAGATTCGCCAGCGTCGCCACCTGGCCGGCGATCCGCAACCGGCCGCGCGAGGCGAGGATGCTGCCGAACCAGAGCGCGGGGACAGCCAGCCACGCGCCCCGGCCGATACGGCGCGCGAGCGGCGTGCCTTTGAACGGCGCGGAGATGGTGGTGACGGTCGCGATCCGAGCCAACATCCCGTCGCGCGGAGGCAACGCCGCGTACCGCGCGTTGGCGAGCAGGCGCGCGTCGACGCCGCCGCTCGAGTGGCCGACCAGGTGCAGCCTGGTGGCGCCGTTGGCGATCAGCTGCACAATCTTGTCGTGCAGGGATCGGACGCGCTCGGCGAGCGATCCCGCCGGGGGCGGTTGATGCACGGCGAACCGGAGCGGTCGCACGTGTGCGCGCAGCAGCGCGTCCTCGACGCGCGCGAAGTACTCGACCAGCGGGCGATCGGGATGGCCGAAGGCGCCGAATCCGAAGAAACCCGGCACGAAGACCACCACCTCCATCAGCCGCTGCCCAGCCGCTTCTTCAACTCCTCGCGGGTGATGAAGCCGAGATCGAGCAGCACCTGACACAGCACGTTGAGCGCGTGGTGGTCCTTCTCGGCGATCTGCTCGAGCCGCTCGACGCGTGCGACCAGGCCGGCGAACTGCGGATTGGACAGCATCTTCTCCAGCCGCGCGACGCGATCGCGAAGGTCGTCCGGTTCGGGCTCCGGCAGCACTTCGGGTAGCGGCTCCTCGGGCGGCGCCCCGAATGCAATTCGGATCGCCTTCGCGATCGAGTCCTTGGTCGCCGCCGCAGGTTCGACGCGGAAGCCGCTCAGCTGCCCGATCATCGCGAGGCGCTCCGGATTCGATGGCGAAGAAGTTGCGACCCGGAGCAGCTTCGACTCCAGATTGCCGCTCACCGGGATGACACCGTATCGCTTGCACAACGCTTCGGTCAGCGCGGCAGCCAGCTCGCGCGGCGGCGGGGTCTGCTCGGGATTGACCATCGGAATCCCGAGCTGCTGCGCCTGCGCCCGCAGCATCACCTCTTCGCCGACGAATCCGAGATCGACCAGCAGGGCGCCGAGATCGCCGCCGACTTTCTTCTGGTGATCGCGGGCGTATTGCAGCTGTTCCTCGTCGATGGCGCGGTGCCGCAGGAGCAGCTCCTCGATCGGGATGCGCGCTCGCGCCATGGCCCGATCCTGCGCCGGACAGGGGCCGCCGTCTAGAATATGGTCGGTCCATGCTGAAGCCGCCCATCGCGCCGATGCTGGCGAAGCTCTCGACCTCGCTGCCGGAGGGCGACGGCTGGCTGTACGAGCCGAAGTGGGACGGCTTCCGCGCGCTGGTCTTCCGCGACGGCAGCGAGGTCTATCTGCAGAGCCGCGATCTGAAGCCGTTCAATCGATATTTTCCCGAGCTGCTGGAACCGCTGGCCCAGCAGGTTCCGCAGCGGTGCGTGCTCGACGGTGAGATCGTGATCGCCAGCCCGGAGGGACACCTCGATTTCGACGCGCTGCTGCTGCGAATCCATCCGGCGGAGTCGCGGATCAAATTGCTCGCCGCGCGGACGCCTTCGTCGTACGTCGCCTTCGATCTTCTCGCGCTCGACGGTGAGGACCTGATCGCGGCGCCGCAGGAGAAGCGGCGCGCCCTTCTCGAGAAAGTGCTCTCGCGCGCGATGCCGCCCGTCTACCTGACGCCGGCGACCCGCGATCCCGCGGTGGCACAGGACTGGTTCTCCCGATTCGAAGGCGCGGGTCTCGACGGCGTGGTGGCGAAGCGGCTCGACGACGTCTACCAGCCTGACAAGCGTGTGATGTTCAAGGTGAAGCACGCGCGCACCGCGGATTGCGTGGTGGCGGGATTTCGCTGGCACAAGAACGGACCGGGGACGATGGTTGGTTCGCTGCTGCTCGGGCTGTACGACGATGCCGGGACGTTGCATCACGTTGGCGTGACGTCGTCGTTTACGACTGCAGCGCGGAAGCAGCTGGTCAAGGAGCTCGAGCCGCTGCGCGCGGGCGCGGTGGAATCGCATCCGTGGCGCGAGTGGGCCCAGTTTTCCGGAGAGCAGCGGATGCCGGGTGCGACCTCACGCTGGAATCGCGGAAAGGATCTCTCCTGGGAGCCGCTGCGGATCGAGCGCGTGTGTGAAGTCGCGTACGATCACCTGCAGGGTGATCGGTTCCGGCATGCGACGACGTTCAAGCGCTGGCGGCCGGACAAGCCACCGTCGGAGTGCCGGTACGATCAGCTCGAGGAGACGCCGGCGGCGGAGTTGAAGCAGATCTTCGGCGCGCGCCAGGTGCGGTGACTTGTCCATTTTCATCGCACATCCGTATGCTGAAAGGCGTGCCGGCGCGCAAGGAGCTGCTGCAGGTCGAAGGCCGCGAGATCGCGATCTCGAATCCGGAGAAGATCTTCTTTCCACAGCGCGGCATCACCAAGATCGATCTGGTCCGCTACTACCTCGCCGTCGCCGAGGGCGCGCTGCGGGGGGCCGGCGGCCGGCCGATGGCGCTCAAACGCTACGTCAACGGCGCCGAGGGGGAATTCTTCTTCCAGAAGCGCGCGCCCGAAGCGCGGCCGCTCTGGATCGAAGTGGTCGAGCTCAAGTTCCCGTCCGGCCGCACCGCGCGCGAGATCGTGCTGCGCGACGCGGCACAGCTGGCGTGGATCATCAATCTCGGCTGCATCGATCTGCATCCGCATCCGGTGCGCGCGGAGGACCTCGATCATCCCGACGAGCTGCGCGTCGATCTCGATCCGCAGCCGGGCGTTCCGTGGGACGACGTCCGGCGGGTGGCGCTGCTCGCGCGAGAGGTGCTGGGCGAGCACGGGCTCACCGGGTTTCCCAAGACGTCGGGTTCGCGCGGCATTCACGTCAACGTCCGCATCCAGCAGCGTTGGACATTCCAGGAAGTTCGCGCCGCGGCTCTCGCATTGGCGCGCGAAGTCGAGCGGCGCGCGCCGCAGCTGGCCACCTCCAAGTGGTGGAAGGAGGAGCGGCACGGCGTCTTCATCGACTACAATCAGAACGCAAAAGATCGCACGGTCGCCTCGGCTTACTCGGTCCGGCCGACGCCGGACGCGCGCGTCTCGACGCCTCTCGGCTGGGACGAGGTGCCGTCCGTCGAACCCGAGGCGTTCACACTGCAGACGGTGCCGGCGCGGTTCGCTTCAGGAGGCGACCCACACGCGAAGATCGACGACGTCAAAGGCTCGCTGGAGTCGCTGCTCGAGTTGTCGGCGCGGCAGAAGACGGAAGGACAGGGCGACGCACCGTGGCCGCCACATTACGCGAAGCAGGACGACGAGCCGCCGCGCGTGCAGCCGTCCAAGCGCCGCAAGCCTTAATGCCACTCGTGGTTGTGCGCGATGACGCCGCCGGTTCTCAGCGGCGGACCCGATCGCATCGCTGCTTCGAGTTTCTCCACCCGCGGAGGCGGCTCGATGGCGGCGCGCACGCCCGCTTGCGCCGCTCCTGCGAGGACGGTGACCATCACCGCCGTCCGCAGCGCCTCGCGAAAGACGTCGCGCCCGCAGACCTTGCAGTGCGACACCGGTTCCTGGAACTCCGCCGCCAGCGGGCAGGGCGTTAGGACCCGCAGCGTGTCGAGCGACCGCTTCGTCATGCTCTACGAAACGCGCGTCGGTTGCTGCGGATCTATCGATCG
>VBLM01000083.1 GCA_005879095.1 Deltaproteobacteria bacterium | reverse complement strand
CGCTGCAGAGCCGCTTACCGGCATTCCTGCACTGCGCCTCGGCCTCGGTCCAGGTGGCGGCGACTTTCGGCAGCTTGCCGGGCTGGTTGGGGAACTCGTACTGATCGATGCAGTACGACTTGAGCTCGACGCGCGAGAGCGGCTTGTCGCCGAAATTGCGCAGATCGTCGCCGGTGTCGCTGCCGACCGCGGCCATTCCGCCCGGGACCTTCTGCATTCCGGGCGGGCAGTTGAACTCCTTCGCTTCACCGCGGCGACCGTGCGGCCCCGGTCCTTGCTGACCATCACGTCGTCGGCGAGGCCGCTGATGGCGCCAGCCGGCGCGTTCGGACGGATGACCTGGCCGGCGAACGTCTCCGGTTCCGGCGCCGGCTTTTCGGCCTGCTTCTGCTGGGTTGGCTTCGCCATGGCCTGCTCGCGCTTGCGGCGGCGCTCCTCGAGCGCCTTCTCGACCCGGTCCTTCACCGCGCGGACACGGTCGCGCATCGAATGCTTCGCTTCGGTCTCGACGCGGCTCGTGATCGGCTCGCCCGCGGCCGGCTTCTCGGCTCCTTTCGATTGCTCCGCCTTGGCCGCGGTTTCGGGCGGCCTGGCCGGCTCTTCCTTCGTTTGCGCCGGCTGCGCTTCCGGCGCCGCGCTGCGCGACGAGAGCACCGTCCACCCGCCCCCGATGAGGACGATCAGGATCACTGCGCCCACCGCGTACAGCGGCGCGCGGGAGGGCCGCTTGTCCTCCAGCGCGGCGAACGAAACCGCCGCGGGCCGCGCCACCGGCGTGACCGGCTGTGCGGGCGTCGCGATGCGGACCTCCGGCTGGATCGGCTCCAGCGCCGGCGTGGTCGGCCCGATCGCCACCGCGCCTTCCGTCGGCGGCGCCGAGTCCGCCCAGGCCGGATCGCTGACTGCCGGCCGGCGGCCGCGTCCCTTGAGGCGCTTGCCGGCTCCCCGCCGCGGCCGGTCTTGCGGTTCCGGCTGCACCGGCGCCGCGCGCACGGCGGTGTCGGCGGTGAGCAATTCCGGAGTGGCGCCGACCGATGCGGCGATCTGCTGCAACTCGGCCGAGGGCGGCTCGACCACCGGCGCGATCGGCGGCTCAGGGATTTGGTGAACAGCGTTCACTTGTTCAGAGAGCGCCGGTGAACGCCGTTCACCAAACGGCGCGACGTACGCCGGCGGCTGGTACGGCGGCGGCGGCGTGAACGGCTCCACCGGCAACGGCAGCGCCGACAGCGCCGCGATCGCGGCCGGCTGCAGCGGCGCGGGAATCGACCGCACAATGTCGGGGACATGATCGCGCGGCGCTTGCGCCGCCATCGTGTCCCCAGTGCGGTGAACAGCGTTCACTTGTTCGGAGAGCGCCGGTGAACGCTGTTCACCAGCCCGCCACGGCACCGGCGGCTGCGGCGTGGTCGCCGGATCGGGCGCGCGCGTCGCGCCCAGGGCCCGCGCGATCCGCAGCCGCGGATCAGTGTGCGCCTCGACGATGACCACGTCGCCCGCGTCCTCCGTCGCCGGCTTCGGAGGTGCGACAGGGCGCGGTGCGGCCGCCAGCAGCTCGGACAGCTCGGCCGCGAGATCGCCCGCGTTCGCGTACCGCGCGTTGGGCCGCGCCGAGACCGCGCGCCGGAAGAGCGTCTCCACCGCCTCCGGCAGCTCGGGATTCCTCTCCATCACGCTCAGCTGCGCCTCGTACTGCGCGCCCGAGAGCATCTCCCCCAGCATCACGCCGAGGCTGAACACGTCGGTCCGCGCATCGAGCGGCTCGCCGAGCAGGAACTCGGGGGCCAGATACCGGTGCGCGCCCGCCGCCTTCTGCGCCGCCATGAACGGCGCCCGCGGCAGCGAAACCGCCAGGCCGAAGTCGGTCAGCTTCAAGAGATCCGGCAGGACGATGACGTTGTCCGGCTTCAGGTCGCCGTGCGCGAACGCTCCGCCGGCCGCGTCGAGCGCCGCCGCGATCTGCGCGACGATCGGCTCCACTTCCTGCAGCGTGAACTTCTGTCCCTTCTGCCGCCGCAGGTCCATGATCCGTCGCAGCGTCAGCCCCTCGAGGTACTGCGCGGCGACGAACGGCCGCCCGTTGTCGTCGCCTGCCTCGTAGATGCGGGCGATGTTCGGGTGGGCCAGCCGCTGCGCCTTGTGCAACTCCTCGACGAAGACCCGCCGCTCCTCCGGCATCTGCAGAAACCGCGGCGAAAGGACCTTGAGCGCCACATCGCCGGCGTTCGTCGCCTCGAACGCGCGATACATCCAGCCGAGCGGGCCCGATCCGGCGTGCTCGCGGATTTCGTACCGGCCGGCGATCTTGACGCCGGGCTGGCAGGGCGCGCCCTCCACCGCGCGCGGCCGCTTCACGCCGACGCCGAATCCCGCCGCCGGCCCCGTCTTGAGCGCCGGGTCGAACTGCTGACCGCACGTCACGCACCTGCCCACGCCATCCTTGACGTGCCCACCGCAGCGATAGCAGAGCACAGCGACTCACCACCTTCGGCTCAGGGAAAAGTACCAGAGCCTGCGCGCATGTAGCACGCGAGGGCCTTCCGGATCCCTCGTCTTGCTGACCGATGCACCGCGTCGCCCGCGCGCCCAAACGACGAGAATCAGGGCGCCTTTTCGCCAGTCCGGCAGCTGCCGGATGGATTATGATCACCCGCGGCCGGTATGGCCGAAGCCGCCCGCGCCGCGCGAGGTTTTCGGTAGCTCGGCCGATTCGACCAGCTCGGCCCTTGCGACGGGGGCGATGACGAGTTGGGCGATCCGCTCTCCTCGTGGCAGCGCGACCGGACGCTGACCTAAATTTACGATAATTACGGACACTTCGCCCCGAAAGTCAGCGTCGATCGTTCCGGGACTGTTGAGGCAGGTCAGGCCTTCGCGAAGCGCGAGGCCGCTGCGGGGCCGGACCTGCCCTTCGTGGCCTGGCGGAATTGCGATCGAGAGACCGGTCGGGATCAGCGCGCGCTCGCCGGGCGAGAGCGAGACAGGAACGTCGGCCCGCAGGTCGAGCCCGGCGGACCCCTCGGTGGCGTAAGCGGGCAGCGGCAGCGGATCACCCCGTGGGGGAGAAACGCGAATCACCTCGATTCGAATCGGCACGCGGCAATCTTGCCCTTTCCCGGCGCTGCCTTCCATGCGATTCCAACCGCACGGAACGCCGCCGGTCGATCTGGCGCCCTTCGACCCGCTGCGATATTCACCTACCCCTCCGGGGAGGCACCCATGAGCGAAGGCGAGCGTCTCGTCAAAGTCCCTCCGCAGTTCGCGAAAAGCGCGCGCATCGGCAGCATCGAGAAGTACCGGGCGCTCTATGACCGCTCGATCAAAGAGCCCGATGGCTTCTGGGCCGAGCAGGCCGAGCGGATCACCTGGTTCAAGAAGTGGAACAAGGTCTCCAAGTGGGACTTCGACGATGCGAAGATCGAGTGGTTCATCGGCGGCAAGCTCAACGCCTCGTTCAACTGCCTCGACCGCCACCTGACCGGCCCGCGCAAGAACAAGGCGGCCTTGATCTGGGAGGGCGATTCCCCGGACGAGTCGCGCACGCTGACCTACCAGGAAGTCTACCGCGAGACATGCAAGTTCGCGAATGCACTCAAGAAAATCGGCGTGAACAAGGGCGACCGGGTGACCATCTACCTGCCGATGGTGCCCGAGCTGGCCA
>VBLM01000082.1 GCA_005879095.1 Deltaproteobacteria bacterium | reverse complement strand
GAACAGTTTCGGCCCGAAGCCGATGGAGAACCGCACCGCCTTCACGCCCACCCACTTGCCGACGAGCAGGTGGCCGAGCTCGTGGAAGAAGACCACGACGCTGATCACCAGCGCGAAGGAAAGCAGCGTGAAACCGGCAGATTGGACGAATGCGCCCATCAGTGAGTCCGCGAGTCTAAGTGTGCACGAGCGCTTGCGCCAGCACCATCAGGCAAACAACCGTGCACACAAGAGGACAAAGGGGGCGTTGAAGATCAAGGCATCGATGCGGTCGAGCATGCCGCCGTGGCCGGGCAGCAAGCGCCCGGAATCCTTGGCGCCGTAGGCGCGCTTGAGGAGCGATTCGGACAGGTCGCCCAAGGGTCCGAGGACGGCCGCGCCGGCGCCGATGAGCGCGGCTCCCCAAGGCGCAAGCTGCGGGATCCAGAAGTGCTGCACGATCAGCGCGCCGGCGATGGAACCGAGCCCTCCGCCGATCGCTCCCTCCCAGGTCTTGCTCGGGGAGATCCGTTCGTAAAGCTTGTGTTTGCCAAACGTCCGGCCGGCGAAATAGGCGCAGGTGTCGTTGAGCCAGGTGACGGTCAAAGTGAGGATGATCCACCACTCGCCGTCCTCCAACTGACGGATGCGGACCAGCGAGGAAAGCATCAGGCCCGGATAGACGACGCCGAGCACGGAAAGCGCGACGCGGCGGGGCGCGTTGACGATCTGCTCCTCGAAGAGGAGCGCGTCGGCGAAGGCGATCACCAGCACCGCGATCAGGACCTGCTTGGAGGTGACCGGCCCAAGGCGGATCTCGTGCAGGAGCGGCAGGAGGAACGCGCCGCCCAGCGAGACGATGGCCGCGCCGGAGAGGACCGCGCTCTCCAATTCGAGCTCCTCGATCTCTTCCGCAACCGGGTTCTTCTTCGGCGGCTCCGGCGGTGGAAGGCTCGTCGGCAGGAGGTTCAGCTCGAGCGCGCACAGCGCGGCGGCCACTCCGATCAGGATCGCAAACGCAAGCCCGCCGAGCCAGATCAGCCAGAGGACGAGCGGCAGCAGCACCGCCGCGGTCACCACACGAATGAGCAGATTGCGGTTCTTGTCGGTCAAGCCGAGTTCCGGACCTGCGCGGAAGTTTTACCGAAGCGGCGCTCGCGGCGCTGGAAATCGTCGAGGGCGAGCAGCAGATCGAGCTCGCCGAAGTCGGGCCACAGCGTCTCGGTGAAATGGATTTCGGCGTACGCCAGCTGCCAGAGGAGGAAGTTGGAGACGCGGAATTCGCCGCTGGATCGCTTTGGTGTCGATCTGGTCGGGGGCGATTTCTTCGGAGGCGATCCTCTGCGCCATCGCGACGATCTCTTCGCGGCCGCCGTAACTCAGGGCGAGCGTGAGGACCATCTTGTCGTGCTGCGCGCTGTCTTTTCGCAGCGCTTCGAGCGGCTCGCGGACGCGCGCCGGCAGCCGGTCGAGCTGGCCGATGGCATGGAGCCGAATGGCGTTGTCCATGATTTCGGGGCGTTCTTTGTGAAGGTAGTCGCGGAGCAGATCCATCAGGCCCTCGACCTCGCCTGGCGGCCGCTGCCAGTTCTGACTCGAGAAGGCGTACAACGTGAGGGCCGGCAGGCCGAGGCGGCGGGCGGCGCGAGTGACTTCGCGGACCGAGTCGCTGCCCTTCCGGTGGCCTTCCAGGCGAGAGAGCCCGCGCTGCTCCG
>VBLM01000522.1 GCA_005879095.1 Deltaproteobacteria bacterium | reverse complement strand
GTCCCCATGACCGTCTGTGCCGTTTGTCGGGCGGATCTTACCGGGGCGCGCTGCGATTCGTGCGGCGCTGCGGCGGCGCCCGGTGGATTCCGTGTCGAGGCCCTTCTCTCGCAAACCCTGCATGGCCGCGTCTACCGGGCCAGCACGCCCGACGGCCGCGAGGTCGCCCTGAAAGAGCTCGTCTTCGCGCTCGCGCCCGATGCGCAGACGATCGACGCCTTCGAGCGCGAAGCGCGCGTGCTGTCGCAACTCGAGCACGCGGCGATCCCGCGCTTCGTCGGCGCGTTCCGCGAGGGAACCGGAATCCACCTGCGGCTCTATCTCGCGCAGGAGTTGATCGAGGGCGAGCCGCTCTCGTCTCGGCTGCGCCGCGGGCCCCTGAAAGCCGAGGACGTAAAAGCACTCGCTCGGCAGGCGCTGAACGTGCTCGCCTACCTGCACGAGCGCCGCGTGCTCCACCGCGACGTGAAGCCCGCCAACCTCATTCTGCGCCCCGACGGAGCGCTCTCGTTGGTGGATTTCGGCGTCGCGCGCGAGCTGCTCAAAGAGGTCACCCACGGCGGCACGCTCGTCGGCACCTTCGGCTACATGCCGATCGAACAGCTCGGCGGCACCGTCGACGCGCGCAGCGATCTCTACGCGCTCGGCGCGACGCTGCTCCACTGCGTGACCGGCATCCAGCCGTCCGACCTGCTCAAGCCCGATTTCTCGCTCGACACCAAGGGCGCGGGCGACTTGCGGCCGTGGCTCGACCGGCTCACGGCCCTGCAGCGCGAGGACCGATTCGCCTCAGCGGAAAAGGCTCTCCTCGCGCTGGACCAGAAGCTCGAGCCGATCAAGCCGCCCTGGACCATCCGCTGGAAAATGTTCTGGGCGCGCTTCTTCCAGCCGCGCACGCCCGCCTGGCCGGAAGTCGTCCGGCTGCCGCCGCCGCGCGACAGAATCACGCTCTGAACGGGGCTACTTCTGCCGGTACGTGATCCGGCCACGCGTCAGATCGTACGGCGACAGCTCGAGCTTCACCCGATCGCCGGGCAGGATGCGGATGCGGAACTTGCGCATCTTCCCGCTCGCGTAAGCCAGCACCGAGTGCTTGTTGTCCAGCTCGACCCGATAGTTCCCGCCCGCGAGCTCCTCGCGCACGGTGCCTTCGACTTCGATTCCGGCTTCTTTTTCAGACATGGGACACGGGGCGCTCTTCTACCCGACCTTCGGCCCCGCCGCCAGCACTTCAGGCGAGGCTTGATCGGCGAACTGCTTGAAGTTCTCGGCAAACAGCCGAGCCAGCTGCTTGGCCTTTTCGTCGTAGCCGGCCTTGTCCGCCCACGTGTCGCGCGGGTTCAATACCTGGGCCGGGACGCCGGGCGCGTCGGTCGGGACCTCGAAACCGAAGATCGGATCCTTCCTGTACGCCACCTTGTCGAGCTTGCCGTCGAGCGCGGCATTCAACAACGCGCGGGTGTGTTGAATCGACATCCGCTTCCCTACCCCGTACGGGCCGCCGGTATAGCCGGTGTTCATCAGCCAGACGCGGGTGCTGTTTTCGGCGATGTTCTTCGTCAAGAGCTTGCTGTAGACAGTCGGGTGCAGCGGCATGAAGGGCGCGCCGAAGCAGGTGGAAAACGTCGCTTGCGGCTCCTTCACGCCGATCTCGGTCCCCGCGACCTTCGCCGTGTAGCCAGAGAGGAAATAGTACGCCGCCTGCGCCGGCGTCAGCCGGGAGATGGGCGGCAGCACGCCGAACGCGTCGTACGTGAGCATCACCACGTTGCGCGGCTGGCCGCCCATGCCGGTCTTCGACGCGTTCGGGATGTAGCCGATCGGGTAGCAAGCGCGGGTATTCTCGGCGAGGGTCGCGTCGTCGAAATCGACTTCGCGGGTCAGCGGGTTCATGACCACGTTCTCGAGGACCGTGCCGAACATCTTCGTGGTCGCGTAGATCTCCGGCTCCGCCTGCGGCGAGAGACGGATCACCTTCGCGTAACAGCCGCCCTCGAAGTTGAAGACACCGCCCGCGCCCCAGCCGTGCTCGTCATCGCCGATCAGCGTCCGCCGCGAGTCGGCGGATAGTGTCGTCTTGCCGGTCCCCGAGAGGCCGAAGAACACCGCCGTGTCGCCGGCCGGCCCGACGTTCGCGCTCGCGTGCATCGGCATCGTCCCCTGCTGCGGCAGGACGAAGTTCATCATCGAGAAGGCGCTCTTCTTCATCTCGCCAGCGTAGGCGGTGCTGGCAATGAGCGTCAGCTTCTTCT
>VBLM01000525.1 GCA_005879095.1 Deltaproteobacteria bacterium | reverse complement strand
CGGCGCCGCCCGCGCCTGCTCGGCGCGCTCGAGGCGCTGCGCCTTCGACTTGCGAAACCCCGCCTGCGGCACGCTGCGCGCGATGGGAACCAGATCGCCGAGCGGGACCTTGGATTTCAAGGCGCCCATCTGGACCGTCGCCTGATCGCCGTGGACTTCGAGCACGACGCCCTCGGTGCCGAACTTCAAGTGTTTGACGCGCGTCCCCTCGACGATGTCCGCGGTAACCCGCTCGGGCTCTTCCGCGCGCGCCTGCTCGCGCTCTTCCGTCAGGGCCGCCGCCTCGACCGCCCGCTGCGCTTCGACGGCCGCCGCCATCGCCGGCGCGGCCTGCAGTTGCGCGATCAGCGCCGCGACTTCCGCGCGTTTCTGCGTCAGGTCGGCGATCAGCTCCAGACGCGCACCCGCGCGCGTCGCGGACTCCAGTTCGCGCAACCCTTCCCGCTCGCGCTCGTCCCGCTCGCGCTCGATCTCCTCGCGCTCGGCCGCCAGCGAAAGCCGTAGCTCTTCGACTTCCGCCCTCGCTTGCGCCGCCTCCGCCCTTTCCTGCTCGAGCAGCGCCACCGCCTGCGAAACGACCGACGCGCCCTTCCCGAGGATCTCCCGCGCCCGCGCGCACACCTCCTCCGGAAGACCTACCCGCCGGGCGATCTCGATCGCCGACGAGGCGCCCACCTCGCCGAGCCGCAATTCGTACGTCGGCGCCAGCCGCGCCAGATCGAATCCGACGCTGGCCGGCGCGAACCGCGGGTCGGCCAGCGCCAGCGCCTTCAGCTCCTCGAGATGGGTCGTGATCGACACCTGCGCGCCCACCGACACCAGCTTTTCCAGCGCGGCGATAGCGATGGCCGCGCCCTCGCGCGGGTCGGTGTCGGCGGCGATCTCGTCGATCAGCACCAGCGTCGAAGGCCCGGCTGCCTCGAGGATCCACTTCAACGCCGACAAATGGGCCGTGAACGTCGAGATATCGCGCGAGAGGTCACCCTCGTCGCCGATCGCCGTGTAGACCGTCCGGTAGAACGGCATCCGCGAGCCCGCCGCCGCCGGCAGCGGCAATCCCGCCCGGGCCATCAGCGCGCACAGACCGACCGCGGTGATGGTCACCGTCTTCCCGCCCGCGTTCGGCCCGCTGACGATCAGCGCCGAGGCCGGCGCCGGCAGCGCGATGTCGTTGGCGATCACGCCCTGCGACTTTCGCTGCAGGACCAGCAGCGGATGCCGTGCCCGCCGCAGATCGAACCGATCGCCGCCCAACGAAGGCGCGCCCGCGTCGAGATCGTCGGCCAGCTTCCCGCCGGCCGCAGCTTCGTCGAGCAGCGCGATGATCAGAACATCGTTCTCCAGGACCGGCGCCCGCCGTCCCACCGCAGCCGACAGCTCGGCGAGAATCCGCTGCTCCTCCTCGAGCGCGCCCGCCTCCGCGATGGTCAATTGATTGCCGAGCTCGAGCAGTTCCTGCGGCTCGACGAACAGCGTCTGGCCCGAGTTCGACGCGTTGTGGACGATGCCCGGCAGATGCGCCTTGTGCTCGGCGCGCACCGGCAGGACGTACCGATCGCCGCGCACCGAAACGTACGTGTCGCGCAGCATCGCGACGATCTTCTCGTCCTTCAGCATCTCCTCGATGCGCTGCTTGATGGCCCGGTGCAGCCCGCGCGCGCGTTCGCGCAGCTCGGCGAGCAACGGCGAGGCGCTGTCGAGCAACTTTCCCGCCGGATCGAACGCGCGCTCCAGCTCCTGCGCCAGCGGTCCCAGCTCCGACAACCCCAACGACAGCTCGTAGTGCAGCGGCGCCCGATCGGCCTGTGACGCGCAGGCCCGCCGCGCCGACTCGGAGGCCCGGATCAAGCGCGAGATTTGGAGAAGCTCGAGCGGCTCCAGCGTGCCCTCGCGCGCGGCCCGTCCGAGCGCGGGCCGGACGTCGACCGCATCCGCCAGCGGCAGCTCCCGCTCGTGCCGCCGCAGCACGCGCGCCTCCTCGACCCGCGCCAGCCGAATCTGCGCTTGGGCCGGATCGTCCCCGGGCACGAGCGAAAGGCACCGCTCGCGCCCCATCGGCGTCCGCGCCCGCGAGGCCAGCTCGGCGCAGAGCCGTGGCCAGCCGAGCTCCTGGAGCGCCTTCTCATTGACCAGGCCGAGCATCATCGGGCCGCGGAACTTATCCGCAGGAGTGAGACTCGTCACGGGGCAAGAAGGGCCGGCGCGACACGAATGTCATGTGCGCGCAGGTCGTGACTGAGGCCACCAACCGCCTAACTCGTTGATTTCACTGAGAGCCACCGCACAGGCTGGCATAGGCACGCCGTCTGCTAAGAGACATGACCCTCGCGACGAACCGAGCCCTCCGCGAAGAGCCCGTTCGCCCAGTTCTGACGCTCCTCGACGGACGCGTGAAGGACGCCACGCTGGTGTCCCGCGCGCTCGCGGGCGGCATCCGCAGCAAGGCGGCCGAAGAGGAGTTGTACCGGCGCTACCGGCCGGCAGTCTCGCGGCTGGCGGGCTCCTTCTCCGAGCTCGACGCCGACGAGGCCGAGGACGTCGTGCAAGAGGCCTTCGTCCGCGCCTTCCGCGCCCTCGCCTCCCTCAAGGACCGCGAGCGTTTCGCCGCCTGGCTCTTCACCATCGCGAGAAACCGCGCCCGCAGCTACCTGACGAGCCGCTCGACGCACTTGAAGGCAGCCGAAGACGCCACCCGCCAGTCGCAGCTGCTCGAAGACCACGTCCCGGCAGCCTCGCAGGTGCTGGAGAAAGAGGCCGAGCTGCGCGCGGTCCGCGAGGTGATCGACGGCCTGCGCGAGGGCCCCGAGAAGGAGACCGTGCGCCTCTTCTATCTCGAGGGCACCCTCTCGGCACGCGAGATCGCGCTTCGCATGGGCGTCGGCAAGAGCGCGGTCACGATGCGGCTCGAGCGCTTCCGGGCCAAGGTAAAAGCCCAGCTTTTCGAGCGTTTAACCGGGTGAAATGCAGCGGTGTCAGATCCGTAGAGTGAATCGAACGTTGAAGAGAAGCATCCAAGCAGGCGAGGAGAAGGTCATGGCAAGACTCAACTGGCGTCAGAGGCTCATCGCCATCGCGATCGGCGCGGCTGCCGCGGCGCTTCAGGCGTACGCGCCGGCGCCCAGGGCGGCTCACGCCGCCGCGAGCACGGTGCCCGCCGTCTGCACGCAGGCGATCAACAACTGCTGAAGGCGTAGGATGGCCCCCGCCGACCTTGGGGGCCCTCATGCCACATTCTTCGCGTCGTGGTTTTCTCGCGCTCAACGGCGCGGCCTTGCCCCTGCCGGGCCGGCTGCTCGCGGCGGTCGAAACGCGCACTCCAGCCCCGCCGCGGCTCGATGACTGGTCCCGCGTAAGAGCACAGTTCCGGCTTTCGCCGCGCTACATCCACATGCGGTCCGGGACGCCATCGAGGCCTTCCGCACGGCGCTCGACGACAACCCGTTCCTGACCGTCGAGCGCGGGATGTTCGAGGGCGAGGCGCTGAACATGCAGCGCAAGGTGCGCGAAGACGCTGCCGCCTATCTCGGCGTGGCGCAGGATCAGATCGCGCTGACGCCGAACACCACCACCGGCCTGACCCTCGTCTACCACGGCCTGCCGCTCAAGCCGGGCGACGAAGTCCTCGTCACCACCCACGACCACATCGTCCACCACGAGTCGATCCGGCTTTCGACCGAGCGCAACGGCGCGTCGGTGCGGAAGTTCGCTCTGTTCGACGACGCCGCGACCGCGTCCGCCGACGGAATCGTCGACCGCGTCCGCCAGGCCATCCGACCGGCGACCCGCGTGCTCGGGATCACCTGGGTCCATTCCAGCACCGGAATCAGGCTGCCGGTGCGGCGGATCGCGCAGGCGCTCGAGGAAGCCAACAAACAGCGTCCCGAAGCGGAGCGGGTGCTGCTGGTCGTGGACGGCGTGCACGGCCTCGGCGCGGCGGAGGAATCGGTGGCCGAGCTCGGCTGCGACTTCTTCTGCGCCGGCACGCACAAGTGGATCTTCGCGCCGCGCGGCACCGGCATCGTCTGGGCCAGGCCTTCGGCGTGGGCGCGCCTCAGGCCGCTGGTGCCGTCGTTCTCCGACATGGAGGTGTACAACGCCTGGAAGGAGGACCGCCTGCCGCGCGGGCCGACCAACGCCAACCGCGTCACGCCGGGCGGTTTCACGGCCTTCGAGCCGTCGCCGCCCGCATCCGCGAGTTGAACCAGCGCTGCAAGGAAGGCCTCGGGGCCATCCGCGGCGTGAAGCTGCGCACGCCGCGCGACCCGGCGTTGTCGGCGGGCGTCAACTGCTTCGAAGTCGAGGGAGTCAAGCCGGACGACGTGGTGGGCCGGCTGCTGGAGCGCCGGATCGTCGCCAGCACCAGCCCCTACGCAATCAGCTACGCGCGTCTCTCCGCGGGGCTGATGAACACGCCCGAAGAGGTGGACAAGGCGGTGGCCGCCGTCCGGGCCCTCGCCGCGGCCTAAGCCGGATCGACGCGGAGGATCTGCTCGCCGACCAGCAGCAGGTCGCCGGCGTTGACCGGCGCCTGCCCGTTGATGCGCACGAAGGTCCCGTTGGCGCTGCCGAGGTCCTTCACCGCCATCTGGCCGTCGGTCACCGTGATGGTGGCGTGCTTGCTCGAGACGTATCCGTCCTGCGGGAAGCTGACGTCGCCGGTGCCGCGGCCGACCATGTTGTCGCCGGTGCGCAGCGGGAAGACGTCGCCCTCGCCGCCGCCCTCGAGGAGCTGCACGACGCGCGCGGTGTAGCCGGGATTCGGGCTGCCCCAGAGCGGCTGGTCGGCGAGAGCCTCGGGCTCTTCCGGCATCCACTCGATGCGCAGCCGCTGGCGGCCGATGCGCAGCTCGTCGCCGGACGAGAGCTGCCGCTCCTTGAGCCAGAGGAAGACGCCGTTGGCGCTGCCCGAGTCCTGCACCACCAGCTGCGGCCCTTCGAACTTGAAGACGGCGTGGACCGGCGCGATGAACGGGTCCTTGTCGAGCTTGACCTCGCCGTCGCCGACCTGGCGGCCGACCTTGGTTTCGTCCTTGATCAGGACGAAATCGGCCGAGGTGCTGCCGTCGCGCGCGATCGCCGACAGCCGCGCCCTGGGCTTCGCCGGAGCTGCCGGCTTGGGCGGCGCGGGCGGCGGAGCGCGGATGCCGGTGACGGGTTTCGGCGGCGGCGGAGGGGCGGGGCGAGCGCCCGCAGTCGGCGGCTTGGTAGCGGTCGGCGCAGCAGCCTTGGTCGCGGCCGGCGCCGACTTGGCCGCAGCTGCCGCAGGCGGAGCCGGTTTCAGGGCGGCGGCGGGCGGGGCGGGCCGGGCCGCGGGCGCAGTCGCCTTCGCGGCGGGCTTCGCCGGAGCTGGAGTCGCGGTCTGCTGCGGCGCGCCGGTCGCGCCCAGCGGCGTCCCGCACCGCGCGCAGAACTTGAACGTCGCCGCGTTCAGCGTCATGCAATTCGGGCACTGCTTGGGCGGCGCGCCCGCCGCCAGCCGCGGCCCGGTCTTGCCCGACGCGGCCGGCGGCGTCGCCGGCTTCTGCATCATCGTGGGCAAGCCTTCTTCCATCGGAGCGCCGCACGAAAGGCAGGAACCGACGTCAGTCTCGTTGTTCGCGCCGCAGCGGGGGCATTCCATGGGTGTTCTTGTATTCCGCGCGCCGAGAGAGGGTCAAGGATACGGAAAGGGCGTTGACGTGGTCGTGATCGTAGACGGCGACGGCGACGTGAACGTGGCCGTGGGCGATCGTCGGGCTGCGTCAACGGCCACGTCGCCGTCGCCGTCGCCGTCAACGATCACGACCACGTCAACGTTGGTACTACCCCCGCTTGTGTGCCAAGCTTTCGCCGCGCCGGGAGGGACATGGCCGCCGGGAAGGAAATAGCCCTGACGGTCACGCCTACACGCAATCCGAACCTCGGCTTTGGCCCCCGCCCCCTGCGCGACCCGCTCGTCGGCCAGATGGTCGCCGGCCGGTTCAAGGTCGAGGAGCTGATCGGCCAGGGTGGAATGGGCAAGGTCTATCGCGCCCGCCACTTGGCGCTCGATCGGCTGATCTGCCTCAAGATGTTGAAACCGGCGCTGCTCGAGGACCCCACGCTGGTGGGCCGTTTCGAGCGCGAGGCCAAGGCGGCCAGCCGGCTCAACCATCCGAACGGCATCCAGATCCTCGACTTCGGCCGCGACACCGACGGCGGCCTCTTCATCGCCATGGAGTACGTGCAGGGCAAGGACCTGCGCATCGTCCTGCGCGACGAGTGGCCGCTCGAGGAAGCCCGGCTCTGCAACATCATGTCGCAGGTGCTCTCGGCGCTGGGCGAGGCTCACGCGCACAACGTCATCCACCGCGACCTGAAGCCGGAAAACATCATGGTCGAGCAGCGCCGCGACCAGCTCGACTTCGTCAAGGTGCTCGACTTCGGCATCGCCAAGATCCTCGACAGCGACATGCCGGGTCTGACGCGGGCGGACGTGGTGTGTGGGACACCGCAATACATGGCGCCGGAACAGGCTACCGGTTCTTCGCTCGACCAGCGCTGCGACCTCTACGCGGTGGGCGTGATCCTCTACCAGATGGCCACCGGGCACCTGCCGTTCGACGGGCAGAACTCGATGGAGGTCCTGACCAAGCACGTCAACGAGCCGCCGGTCCCGCCTCGCACCCGGCAGCCCGACGCGCCGATCAGCGAAGCGATGGAGTCGCTCATCCTGCGCGCGCTGGAGAAGGAGCCGGCGCTGCGGCCGCAGACGGCCGAGGAGTTCCGGCAGCTGCTCCTGGCGGTGGCGAAGAAAAAGCCATTGTTGGAGATCACGGCCGATCCGTTGATTACTCCCTCGCACAACACGCTCCCGACAGCCCAGCCGCCGACGGTGCCGCTGGCCTTCGAGCCGGTTCCGCAGCCACGTGCGCGGCTCTTCGTCGGTGCGGCTGCGGCGGTTGCGGTGCTGGGCATCGTCGCCGGGCTGGTCTTGCGGTCGAGGCAGACGCCGTCCGCGCCCCCGGCGCCACCGCCGGTCGCGGCCGCCACGCCCGCTGCGCCGCCGTCGGCGCCGCCGGTCCAGGTCTCCCGGGACCCGGCCAAAGCGCAGGAACTGGTCCAGCGCGCCTCGGAATGGCAGGCCGCCAACGACACCGGCGCCGCCCGCGACCTGCTCGAACAGGCGGTGGTGCTCGACCCGGACAACGCCGAGGCCCACTACCGGCTGGGCGGCCTGTTCCTCAATTCCAAGCCCGACCGCGCCCGTGCCGAATACGAGGCCGCCAAGCGCCTCAACGCGCCCAAGTACGCCGACGTCGTCGACACGATCCTCAAAGGTCTTTAGCCGACTTCGACGCGCAGGATCTGGTCGCCGACCATGACGATGTCGCCGCCCTGCAGATCGTGCTGGCTCTGGGCGCGCACCCGCACGAACACCCCCGATGGGCCGGCGCCGAGATCGACCAGGGTTGCAGTGCCGTCCTCGCTGATGCGGACTTCGGTGTGCTTCGCAGCCATCAGCGCGTCCGAGGGGAAGTTCATGTCGCACCCGGTCCGGCCGATGGCGATGACCGGCCCGGCGCGGTTGCAGGTGCGGCCGGTCTTTCCGCCCGCCAGGATCTCGCTCACCCGCACCGCGTTTCCCTGCGGCCGCGGCGCGCCGAGGAACGGGGTGTCGCCCTCGCCGTTCCTCGGCAGGTCGGTGGGCCCGTCGTAGCGGAAGAGCCGCTCGCCGGCGACGAAGAAATCGCCCGGCTCCAGCGGAACCGAGTCGCGCACCTTGACGAAGACGCCGTTGGCGCTGCCTTCGTCGCGCACGACCAGGTGATCCTCG
>VBLM01000521.1 GCA_005879095.1 Deltaproteobacteria bacterium | reverse complement strand
GAGCAACCGGACGTCGCCTTTTCCGACGTTCTTGATCGCGTACGGCCGCTCTTCGGTAAGGATCTTCGTCTCGCCGGTCTTCCACTGCACCGCTTCCTTCGTGCCGTCCTCAAAGGTCCGCTCGAGGCTGCCGCCCTTGAGGGTGTGGACGACGCGCATCGGCCGCTTCGCGCTCGGCGACACGTTTCCGGGCTTGAACGTCACCTCCGCGACGCGCACCCGGTCGTTCTGCTGGATCTCCTTGGTGACCGGTGCTGCCGCCTTGCCCTCGTCTGCGAACACCGGAAGCGCGAACAAAGAAACGGCCAACAACAGGCACGATTTCGTCATGACATTTCCCCCTTTGTGCTAACCGGCAGCCGGTGGCCGGGAGCTGGTCGCCGGCTTTTCAGGTTCCGTGACCGGCCCCAGCTTGCGGAACTTCTCGTAGCGATCTTCGACCACGCCGTCGGGATCCATCATCCGCAGGTCGCGCAGGTGCTTGCGCAGCACGACGCCGAGGTTCTGCGCGGTCAGGTCCGGATCGCGGTGCGCGCCGCCCGACGCTTCCTCGATCAGCTCGTCGACGATGCCGAGCTCGTACGCGTCGCGCGCCGTGAGCTTGAGCGCCTCGGCCGCGCGCTCGCCCTTCGAGGCATCGCGGTAGAGGATCGCCGCGCACGACTCGGGCGAGATCACCGAATACCAGCTGTACTGCAGCATCAAGAGCCGGTTGCAGACGCCGATGGCGAGCGCGCCGCCCGAGCCGCCCTCGCCGATCACGACCGAGATGACCGGCACCTGTAACGCGGCCATCTCCTCGAGGCAGACCGCGATCGCTTCCGCCTGACCGCGCTCCTCGGCGTCGATGCCGGGATACGCGCCGGGCGTGTCGATGAAGGCGATCACCGGCCGGTCGAAGCGCTCGGCGAGCTTCATCAGCCTCAAGGCTTTCCGGTACCCCTCGGGGCGCGGCATGCCGAAGCTTCTAAGTATATTCTCTTTAGTAGATCGACCCTTCTGCTGCCCGACGAGCATCACCGGCTCGCCGTCGAAGCGCGCGAGGCCGCCGATCAGCGCCTGGTCGTCGGCGAAACTCCGATCCCCGTGCAGCTCGACCCAGTCGGTGAAGAGCCGCTGCACGTAGTCGAGCATGTACGGCCGGTTCGGATGCCGCGACAGCTGCACCACCTGCCAGCGCGAGAGGTCGTGGAAGATCTCTTCCTGCAGCTTGGCGCAGCGGCGCTCGAGCCGGCGGATCTCGCCGTCGAGCGTCTCGGCGGCGCCGGCAGCCGTGCCGGTGGCCGCGTGGCGTTTGAGCTCGG
Organism: Deltaproteobacteria bacterium; assembly: GCA_005879095.1. Classification (GTDB taxonomy): domain Bacteria; phylum Myxococcota; class Myxococcia; order Myxococcales; family 40CM-4-68-19; genus 40CM-4-68-19. The sequence goes on along the minus strand of VBLM01000521.1, from coordinate 2,007 downwards.
CCAGCTTCTGCTCCAGCTCGAGCAGCGGCTTTTCGAAGTCGAGCGCGTAGGTGGCTTGCGACCCTTTCATTTTCGGCCGCCCTCGTACCACTGCCGCGCGCGTTCGCAAAGACCCGCCGCGTCGAGGGGCCAGATTCCCTCCGCTTCCTTTGCGAACCAGCTGCGCTGGCGCTTCGCGTACTGGCGCGTTCGCGCGTTCACTTTTCGCTCGGCGGTTTCGAAGTCGCCGGTTTTCAGCGCTTCCGCCATCTCGCCGTAGCCGATGATCTTGAGCGCCTTGGTCGCCCCTCGCTGCAGCAACCACTCGGTCTCACGCCGCAGCGCGCCGGATTCGAACAGCTGCCGCGTCCTCGCAGCGATGCGTTGGTGGAGCAGCGCGCGGGGCGGATCGAGAAAATACGTCAGCGCCTCGTAGCGCGCCTCGGCAAAGCGGTGCTCTTTCTGCAGCTCGCTGAGCGGCCGGCCCGACAGCGCGTGCACTTCCAACGCGCGCTCGATGCGGACGCGATCGCCGGGAAGAATCCGCTGCGCGGCCACCTGGTCCACCTCCTGCAGCTTGGCATACAGGTCTGACAAGCCCCGCTGCCGCAGCTCCGCGCGCAGCTCCGGCGACGCACCCGGCGCATCGACCAGCCCCTGGACGAGCGCGCGGATCCAGAGACCGGTTCCGCCCGCCACAATGACGCGCTTGCCACGCCTGGCGATCTCGGCGATGGCCGCGTCCGCGAGCTTGACGAACTGCGCCGCGTCGAGTTGCTTCTCGGGATCCGCGACGTCGAGCAGATGGTGACGTGCGCGCGCCTGTTCCGCCCGCGTCGGCTTCGCGGTGCCGGCGTCGAGCCCGCGATAGCACTGCTGCGAGTCGGCCGAGACGATCTCGGCATCGAGTTTTTCCGCGAGCTCGACCGCGAGCGCCGTCTTGCCCGACGCGGTCGGCCCGCAGATGACGAGAATGCGCACTACAAGAGCTTATCCGGCGTAATCGGCAACGTCCTGATCCGCTTCCCCGTCGCGTTGAAGACCGCGTTGGCGATCGCTGCCGCGACGCCGCAGATGCCGATCTCGCCCATGCCTTTGACGCCCGCCGGATCGACCTGCGCGTCCTCTTCCTCGACGAAGTACGGCTCGACCTCCATCACGTCCTTGTTCGACGGGACGTGATAGTCGGCGAGGTCGCGCGACATGATCCGGCCGAGCCGCTCGTCATAGACGGCGTGCTCGTGCAGCGCCATGCCGATGCCCCAGACCATGCCGCCCATCAGCTGGCTGCGCGCGGTGCGGGCGTTGAGCACCCGGCCGCAGGCGAACGCGCCGACCAGCCGCGCGACGCGCACCGTGCCGAAATCGGGATCGACCAGCACCTCCGCGAACTGCGCGCCGTGGCCGAGCATCGTCAGCTTCTTTCGCTCCTCGCCGGGCGCCGCCTTGCCCTCGCCTTCCAAGGGCGCGGATTGCCGAGCTTTTTCGAGTCCGCCCAACGCGTCGATCTTCTCGCGCAAAGCGCGCGCCGCCATCAGCACTGCCGAGCCGACGCTCGCGGACGAGATCGAGCCGGCGGTGATCGGCGCCTCGGGCAGCGTGCTGTCGCCGAGATCGAAGCGGACCTTCTCCGGCGGCAGGCCGAGCGCGTCGGCCGCGATCTGCGCCATCACCGTGTACGCCCCGTTGCCGACCTCGATCATGCCGCTCTCGACCAGCACCGTGCCGTCGGGATTGAGCCGCGCACGCGCCTGCGCCGGAGCGAAATTGCCCGGATACGCGGCGGTCGCCATTCCTCTTCCGAGCAGCATTCCCGGAGGCGCCGGCCGCTTCGAAGCCGACCAGCCGAACCTGGCCGCCCCGAGCTCGTAACAGGCTTTGAGCGACTTGCTCGAAAACGGGTGCTGCTCGATCGGATCCTGCTCCGCGTAGCTTTCGAGCCGCAGCTGCAACGGATCGATCTTCAGCTTTTCGGCCAGCTCGTCGAGCGCCGATTCCAGCGCGAAGCTGCCGCTCGATTCGCCCGGC